>NZ_JCBANN010000063.1:0-30311 GCF_059761975.1 Achromobacter sp. 46006 | reverse complement strand
CGCGGCGACAACGCGGTCCGCCGGCCGGGCCAGCCGCGAGGCGGCCATTTGGGCTGTAAAAGCGGCTACGGTCTGGCCGCTTTATCCGGTCTTGCCGACGCGGACGGCCTGGGGCGGAAGCCGGCGAAGTCGCTCCAGCATTGCTGGGTGAAGGTGTAGAGGGCGTCCTGCGCCTTCAAGGGACTGCGGCCGGCGAGGCGGGCGAGGACGTAGTGGCCCTGGCGTTGGGGGTCGGCGGGCAGCGGAACTTCGACCAGCTCGCCGGCTTGTTGTTGTTGGCGGGTGACGCAGATGACGCCCAGCAGCAGGGTGTCGGTGGTGAGCGCGAGGTGCACCAGGGGGGCGAGGTTTTCGCAGCGTACGCTGACCATCTGTTCGGGGGTGCCGGCGGGGCCGAGGGTTTCGGCCAGGCGCAGGGCGACCTCGGGGCTGAGGGTGCTGGAGGCGACGGGGTACTGGCGGATGTGGTCGATGGTGGGGCGGCGGTGGGCCAGGATGGGGTGGCCCTGGCGGCAGACCATGCCGGCGCGCAGCGGGGCCAGGGGGCGGGTCTCGATATCGGAGGCGCCGTAGAGCATGCGGGCGTCGCAGACCATGGCGTCGATGCGTTCGGCGCGCAGTTGGTCGAGCAGGGCGGCGGTGCTGCCGAGTTCGGCGGCCACCCGCACCTGCGGATGGCGGGTGGCCATGTGCGCCAGGAAAGGGGCGAGCAACAGCGAGGCCGGGGTGGGGCTCAGGCCGATGGACAGGGCGCCCGATTCGCCGCCGGCCAGGCTCTTGAGTTCGCGCCGCAGTTCGGCTTCTTCATAGCGCATGCGGCGCGCGCGTTCGGCCACGCAGGCGCCGTAGGGTGTCAGCCGCACCTGGCGGGTGCCGCGGTCCAGCAGCGGCAGGCCGAGTTCGGTTTCCAGCGCCTGGATGCTGCGGCTGAGCGCGGGCTGGGACAGGTTGACCTTGTCGGCGGCGCGCGAAAAGGTGCCGTGTTCGACCACGGCGAGCAGGTGCTTGAGTTTCTGGAAGTCCATGTCCCAACCGCATGAATCATATGAATCAAATGCATTGGAATTATAGATTGGGCGTCCGTATCATGGTCCGCGGACGGCGCCCGGCAGAGGCGCCGCCATCGCCCGCGGCAGGCTCGCGGCGCGGTCCCATTCGATACGGAGACAGATTCAATGAAGCAGCATGTGTTGTCGGCCGCCCTGTTGGCGGCCAGTTCGTGCCTGCCCGCGATGGCGGCGCAGGCCGTGGCGCAACCCGTGGCGGCAGCCGCCGGGCAGGCCGCCGAGGCCGCCACGGCGCGGCCGCGGGGCGCCGATGGCAAGGTCACGATCCGGCGCGATGCCTATGGCATGCCGCACGTCTACGCCGATACGGTGTACGGCATCTTCTATGGCTACGGCTACGCGGTGGCGCAGGACCGGCTGTTCCAGATGGAGATGGCGCGCCGCAGCACCCAGGGACGGGTGGCCGAAGTGCTGGGCGCATCGATGGTGGGCTTCGACAAGTCGATCCGCGCCAATTTCTCGCCCGAGCGCATCCAGCGCCAGTTGGCGGCGCTGCCGGCATCGGACCGCCAGGTGCTGGACGGCTACGCCGCCGGCATGAACGCCTGGCTGGCGCGGGTGCGGGCCCAGCCCGGCGCGTTGATGCCCAAGGAATTCAACGACCTGGGCTTCGCGCCGGCCGACTGGACCGCCTACGACGTGGCGATGATCTTCATCGGCACCATGGCCAACCGCTTCTCGGACGCCAACAGCGAGATCGACAACCTGGCGCTGCTGACGGCGCTGAAGGACAGGCACGGCGATGCCGAGGCCATGCGCATCTTCAACCAGCTGCGCTGGCTGACCGACAGCCGCGCGCCGACCACGGTGCCGCCCGAAGCGGGCAGCTACCAGCCGGCGGTGTTCCAGCCGGAAAGCACGGACAAGCTGGCCTATGCGTTGCCTCGCTATGACGGCACGCCCCCGATGCTCGAGCGCGTGGTGCGCGATCCGGCCACTCGTGGCGTGATCGCCGGCACGCCGGCGGCGCTGCGGGCGCAACTGGCCGAGCAGTACGCGCAATCGGGCCAGCCGGGCATCGCGGGCTTTCCCACCACCAGCAACATGTGGATCGTGGGCCGCGACCACGCCAAGGACGCGCGTTCGATCCTGCTGAACGGTCCGCAGTTCGGCTGGTGGAATCCGGCCTACACGTACGGCATCGGCCTGCACGGCGCCGGCTTCGATGTGGTCGGCAACACGCCATTCGCCTATCCCAGCATTCTGTTCGGCCACAATGCCCACGTGACGTGGGGCTCGACCGCGGGCTTTGGCGACGACGTCGACATCTTCGCCGAAAAGCTCGATCCCGCCGACCGCACGCGGTACTTCCATGACGGCCAATGGAAGACGCTGGAAAAACGCACCGACCTGATCCTGGTGAAGGACGCGGCGCCGGTGACGCTGGATGTGTACCGCAGCGTGCACGGCCTGATCGTCAAGTTCGACGATACGCAGCACGTGGCCTACGCCAAGGCGCGCGCCTGGGAAGGCTTTGAACTGCAGTCGCTGATGGCCTGGACCCGCAAGACGCAGTCGGCCAACTGGGAACAATGGAAGGCGCAGGCGGCGCGCCACGCGCTGACCATCAACTGGTACTACGCCGACGACCGCGGCAACATCGGCTACGCCCACACCGGCTTCTATCCCAGGCGCCGCCCGGGCCACGACCCGCGCCTGCCGGTGCCGGGCACGGGCGAGATGGACTGGCAGGGCCTGCTGCCGTTCTCGACCAATCCGCAGGTCTACAACCCGCGCCAGGGCTTCATCGCCAACTGGAACAACCAGCCGATGCGCGGCTACCCGTCCACCGACCTGTTCGCCATCGTCTGGGGCCAGGCCGACCGCTACGCCGAGATCGAGACGCGCCTGAAGGCCATGACCGCCAACGGCGGCAAGGTCAGCGCGCAGCAGATGTGGGACCTGATCCGCACCACCAGCTACGCCGACGTCAACCGCCGCCACTTCCTGCCGTTCCTGCAGCGCGCGGTGCAAGGGCTGCCGGCCGACGACCCGCGCGCGCGGCTGGTGGTGGGGCTGGCGGCCTGGGATGGCATGATGACCAGCGAGCGCCAGCCGGGCTACTTCGACAACGCCGGCCCGGCGGTGATGGACGCCTGGCTGCGCGCCATGCTCAAGCGCACGCTGGGCGACGAGATGCCGGCCGAGTTCTTCAAGTGGTACAGCGCCACGGGCTACCCGACGCCGCAGGCGCCGGCCACCGGTTCGCTCAACCTGACCGCCGGCGTCAAGGTGCTGTTCAACGCCCTGGCCGGCCCCGAGGCCGGCGTGCCGCAGCGCTATGACTTCTTCAATGGCGCGCGCGCCGACGACGTCATCCTGGCGGCGCTGGACGATGCGCTGACGGCGCTGCGCCAGGCCTATGGGCAGGATCCGGCCGCGTGGAAGGTCCCGGCGCCGCCGATGGTGTTCGCGCCCAAGAACTTCCTGGGCGTGCCGCAGGCCGATGCCAAGGCGGTGTTGAGCTATCGGGCCACGCAGAACCGCGGCACCGAGAACAACATGACGGTGTTCGACGGCAAGTCGGTGCGCGCGGTGGACGTGGTGGCGCCGGGGCAGAGCGGCTTTGTCGCCCCGGACGGCACGCCGTCGCCGCACACCCGCGACCAGTTCGACCTGTACAACACCTTCGGCAGCAAGCGGGTGTGGTTCACGGTGGACGAGGTGCGGCGCAACGCTACGTCGGAAGAGACGTTGCGCTACCGGCGGTAAGGTCGCGCGCGCCCTGGTGGCTGGCAAGCCTGGCGTACGCGCCTTGCTTGCGCAGTAATTGGTCGTGGGTGCCGGCCTCGGCCAGGGCGCCGTTGTCCAGCACCAGGATCAGGTCGGCGTCGCGGATGGTGGCCAGGCGGTGCGCGATCACCAGCGTGGTCCGGTGCCGCATCAGCACGTCCAGCGCGCCGCGCACCTGCATCTCCGACAGGGTATCCAGGTGCGAGGTGGCCTCGTCCAGGATCAGCACCGGCGCGTTCTTCAGGAAGGCGCGCGCGATCGAGATGCGCTGGCGCTGGCCGCCGGACAACTGCATGCCGCGTTCGCCGACACGCGTGGCCAGGCCGTCGGGCAGGCTGCGCACGAAGTCGCCGAGCGCGGCCTGTTCCAGCGCTCGCGCCAGTTCCTCGCGGCTGGCGTCGGGACGCGCCAGGCGGATGTTGCCTTCGAGCGTGTCGTTGAACAGGTAGGTGTCCTGCGTCACCAGCGCGACGCGTTCGCGCAGGCCGTCCAGTTGCAACTGGCGCACGTCCACGCCGTCGAGCCTGACCGCGCCCTGGCGCGGGTCCCAGAAGCGCAGCAGCAGGCTGGCCACGGTGCTCTTGCCCGCGCCTGAGGCGCCGACCACGGCCACGGTGGCGCCGGCCGGCACGGTGAAGCTCAGGTCGCGCAGCGTGTCCTGGCTCTTGCCGGGATAGGTGAAATACACATGGTCGAACGCCAGCGACAGGCCGTGCGGCGCCGCCGGCGGCGGCAGCGGGCCGTCGGTGACCGGCTCGGGTTCGTTGTTGACCACGTGCAGGCGGCGGGTGGCGGCGATGGTGTCGGCAAGTTGGCGGCTGACCTGCGAGATCTCCGACACCGGCAGGAAGGTGGCCAGCGCGATCAGCACCAGCAGCGGCAGCATGCTGGCCGACAGCGCGCCGGCCGACACCTGCAGCGCGCCGACCACGGCCACCGCCAGGCCGCCCAGGCCCATGGCGGTCTCGAACCAGGCGGTCTGGCGCGACAGGTCGCGCAGGATGTCCAGGCGGCGCACGCGGTACTGGTCGGCGACCTTGAGGAATTCCTCGCGGCGGCGGCCGGTGGCCTGGAACGCGGTCAGGTCGGCCAGGCCCTGGATGGTGTCGGTGGTGTGGGCGCTCATCTCGCCCAGGGCGTGGCGGGCGCGGTCGCCGAGCGCGTCGACCTTGCGGCGGCCGCGCACCGGCGACACCAGCGCATAGGCCAGGAACGGCAGCAGCGCCAGCGCCACCGGCCAGCTATAGAAGGCCAGGAAGCCCAGCACCGACAGCGGCACCAGCACCGAGACGATGGCCGGGGCGATGGTGTGGGCGTAGAAGTACTCGACCATCTCCACGTCCTGCGTCGCCAGCGCCACCAGGTCGCCCGAGCGGCGTTGCAGCAGGTAGGCGGGCGCCAGCCGTTCCAGCTTGTCGTAGAGCTTGACGCGCATGTCCGCCAGCAACTGGTAGGCCATGGCGTGCGCCAGCCACGATTCGAGCCAGTGGAACAGCGCGGCCAGCGGCGCGGCGATCAGCAGGCCGATGATCAGCGCCGACGTGTCGCGGCCGTCGCGGATGGCGGCCACCACCAGCGCGCTCAGCACGCCGACGCCGATGAAGGCGGCCACGCGCGCCACGCCCAGCAGGATGGTGGCGATCAGGGTGCCGCGCCACGGTTGCACCACCGACAGCAGCGTGGCCAGCGTGGCGCGCCAGCCGACCTGCTCGGCGTCGGCGTCCAGCGGGCGCAGCGCCGGCCCTTGGCCTGCGCTGTCGTCGTCGGCGCTGTTGGCGGCGCGGGACGCATCGGCCTGCACGCTGGCGGGTGCGAGCGTCGCGGCCGGCGCGGCCAGCGCCAGCGCCTGCTCGTGCATCAGGCGGTAGTACAGGCCATGCTGGCGCATCAGCGCATCATGCGGGCCTTGCTCGACCACGCGGCCCTGGTCCAGCACCAGGCAGCGGTCGGCGCCGATCACGCTGGCCAGGCGGTGCGCCAGGATCAGCGTGGTGCGGCCGGCCATGAGGCGGTCCAGGGCCTGCTGGATCAGCGCTTCGTTCTCGGTGTCGACCGACGACAGCGCCTCGTCCAGGATCAGGATGGGCGCGTCGCGCAGCAGCGCGCGGGCGATCGCCACGCGCTGGCGCTGGCCGCCCGAGAGTTGCAGGCCGCGCTCGCCGATGCGGGTGGCGTAGCCCTGAGGCAGCGCCATGATGAAGTCATCGATATTGGCGGCGCGGGCGGCGGCGCGCACCTGTTCGTGGCTGGCGTCGGGCCGGCCCAGGCGCAGGTTCTCGTCGATGGTGCCGTGGAACAGGGTGATGTCCTGGCTGACCAGCGCCATCTGGCCCAGCAGCGTCTGCGTGTCGAGCTGGTTGACGTCGTGACCGCCGACGCGGATGGCGCCGGCGTGCGGCACGCATTCGCGCAGCAGCAGGCGCACGATGGTGGACTTGCCGGCGCCGCTGGGGCCGACGATGCCGACGCGTTCGCCAGCGGCGACGCGGAACGACAGGCCCTGGTGCGCCGGACGCTGCGGCGAATACGAGAACGCCACCGCGTCGAATTCGATGGTGGGGTCGAGCCGCGCGGGGGCGGCGCCCGCCTGCACGGCGGGGGCGGCGGTCAGCGGCTGCGCGTCCATCAGCGCGTGGATGCTGGCGGCGGCCGATTGGCCCAGCATGCCCCGGTGCAGCACCGAGCGCAGGTCGCGCAGCGGGCGGAAGATCTCGGTGCCGGCCATCAGCACGATCAGCAGCGCTTCCACGCTCATGTCGCCGGCGGCCACGCGCCAGGCGCCCACCGTCAGCGCCAGCGCGGCGCCCAGCGCCACGCCCAGGTCGCTGATGCCGCGCGTCAGCAGGCTTACCGACAGCACCCAGAAGGTGTTGTCCGACAGGGCGCGGGCGCGCGCGGCCAGGCGCTGGCCGAAGGTCTTGCCCTGGCCGTACGACTTGAGCGTCGGCAGGCCCTGGACGGCATCCAGGAATTCCTCGCCGAACTCGTTCAGCGAGCGGGTGCGCGCCAGGCTGGCGCGGCGGTCCAGCATGTGCACGGCCATCGGCCCGAACAGCGCGAACAGCGCCGCCACCAGGAACACCAGCGCGGTCGGCACGTCCCAGAAGGCGATGACGGCGAAGATGGCGAACGGCGCGGCAGCGGCGATGGCGACCTGCGGCAGGTACTGTCCGAAGAAGGTCTGCAGTTGCTCCACGCCGTCGACCACCGTCAGCATTACGCCGCCGGTGCGCTGGTTGGCGAACCAGGCCGGGCCCAACGCCACGATGCGGTCATAGAGCCGCGCGCGCAGCGTCTGCTGTACCTGGGCCGAGCAGCGGTTGGCCTGCACCGTGCGCAGGTGGTCGAGCAGGGCGCGCAGCAGCACCATGGCGCCGGCGCACAGCGCCGGCGCGAGCCAGTCCCGCCACGGCGCGCCGTCGAACACCCGTGCCAGCAACTGGCCCAGGAACACATAGCGGGCGATGCCCGCCGCCAATGCCAGCAGGCCGAGGAAAATGCCGCCCGCCATGCCGGCGCGCAGCCCCGCGGTCAGTTGCCAAAGCCTCGAATCGAAATACATATCAATGCTCCCTCCAGAGCCTGCATGGTCACGCATTCGGCGCCCGGGCGATAGCGATAGTTATTCAATCATGGGTTGAGATAAACTCAACCCATGCCGACCCTGCCCACCCATATGCCGCCGCTGGCGGCGCTGCGCGCCTTCGAGGCGGTCGCCCGCCTGGGCAGCCTCAGCCGCGCCGCGGCCGAGCTCAATGTCACCAAGAGCGCCGTCAGCCACCAGTTGCGCGCGCTGGAGGCAGACCTGGGCGTGAGCCTGCTGCGCCGGGGCGGCACGGTGCGCCGCGCGGAAACCACCGAGGCTGGCGCCGCCTTGCTGGCTTCCGTACAACAGGCTTTGACCCTGATCGAGACCGCCTGCCGCAATGCCCGGGCCAGCGCCCGCGGCAAGCGGCGTTACAACCTGAACGTGTCGGCCAACCCGTCGCTGGCGGCCTTGTGGCTGGCGCCGCGCATCGGCCGCTTCATTGAATTGCACCCTGACATCGACATCCAGGTGTTCCTGCACGCCAGCCAGGACCCGGCCTGGAAGTCCCAGGACATCGACCTGGCCTTCCTGCACGTGCGCGCCCTGGGGCCGCACCTGGCCGCGCCGGGCGACATTCCGCTGATGACGGAAACCGTGGTGCCGGTGTGCAGTCCGGCGCTGGTCGCGCCCGATGAACGCGACGATCCCGCCGTCTTCATGCGCCATCGCTGGCTGGAGGAAAAGCACATAGACAGCCCCGAAACCGACTGGCGCACCTGGCGCCCGCGTCTTGGCCTGCCGGAAAGCGCCGGCCAGGACCCGCTGGTGCTGAGCGGCCTGAGCACGGTGCTGGCCGCTGCCGCGGCCGGCGTCGGCATTGCGCTGGGGCGCGCGCCGCTGGTTGACGAGGAACTGGCCAGTGGCCGGTTGGTGGCCTTGACGCCGGGCCTGCGCATGCCGGGGTCGTGGGGGTACGTGATGCGCGTCCATGCCAACCGGCCGATGGATGCATCGCTGCCGGCGCTGGTGGAATTCCTGGCCGAAGAAGGACGCGGGGCGCCGTTGAAAGGCGGTTACGGGCGCGGCGCGGTGTCGTGACGCCTGGGGGGCGCGGGCGGGCTCAGCGCCGCAGGCTGCGCCACAGCGTGGCCGGCGGCAGCCCCAGGGCGGGCGCCACCTCTTGCCGCATCAGCCGCTCGACCGCCGCCAGGATCACGCTGCGGGCCTCGGCCGGCAGCCTGCCGGCTTGCTGCGGCCGCGACGCCAGGTAGAAGCCGCGCGCCAGGTCGGGCGCGTCGGCACGGGTATTGTCCAGGCAGGGCGCCAGCGGCAGCACGCGCAGTTGGTCGACGAAATGGCGCGATTGCCAGATGCACAGCGGCGTGCTGATGGCGAACCCCAGGCCGGCCGTGACCAGGCTGAGCAGCGGGTCGGTATTGTCGAACTCGAAGGTCCGCTCGATGAAAAGGCCGCGCGATTCGAGCAGCCGGTCGATGGCGGCGCCGAGGTGCGAGCGCGGGCCGTAGCGGATGAACGGGAAGTGGCGCGCCAGGTCCGCCAGCGAGTGCGCATCGCGCGGCGCCAGCGCGCGCGGCAGCGCCAGCAGGTAGGGTTCGCTGAACAGGCCGAGCTTGCGGATGGCAGGGGCATTGGCGGCGGCGCCGGTACTGATCACCAGATCCAACTGGCGTTCCTCGAGTTGCTTGTCCAGCACCGGGGCGATGCCGGAGCACAGCCGGATCTGGCGCGAGGCGCCGGACAGGCCGTGGATCAGCATCGGTCCCAGTGCGCCGGCGAACGGATCGACGCAGCCGACGCGCACGATGTTGCGCCGCGCGCGGCTCAGGTTGCGCACGCTGTCGGTCATGTCGCCGGCCTGTTCCAGGAGCCGCGACGCATGCTCGAACAGCAGATCGCCCGCCGCCGTGGCGCGTGCCGGGCGGGTGCTGCGGTCAAGCAGTTCGGTCGACAGCGCGGCCTCCAACTGCTTGACCCGTTGTGAAACCGCCGCCTGCGACAGGCCCAGCAGCCGGGCCGCACCCGACACCGAGGCGGCCTGCACCACCGCGACCCAGGTCAGCAGCAGGCTCCACTCGGGATAGGCATCGGCATCGCGGCCGGACAGGCGGTTCATCGGGATGGCCCCGGCCCTTGCCCGAATCAGCGCTTGCGCGCCAGCGTCCGTGCCAGCGCGGCGCGCACCATGCCCTCTACCACCGGGATCACCTTGGCGGCCGTGTCCGGCTGGTAGGCGTAGGGGTAGGACTCGTCCATGTAGGTCGATTGGCACATTTCCAGTTGCACCGCATGGATGTCTTCGGCCGGCGAGCCGTAGTGGCGCGTGATGTAGCCGCCCTTGAAGCGGCCGTTCACCGCGCTGGTATAGCCGCAACCGGGCAGGCGTGCGGTGATCGCGTCCAGGATGTCGGGCGCGCAACTGGCGCCGCCGGCGGTCCCCAGGTTCAGGTCGGGCAGCTTGCCCTCGAACAGGCGCGGCAGCACGCTGGCAATCGAATGGGCTTCCCACAGCAGCACCGTGCCGTGTTCGGCGCGGATGCGGTCGAGTTCCTCGCGCAGCTTGGCGTGGTATGGCTGCCAATAGGTCTGCAGGCGATGTTCGCGTTCGTCTTCCGTCAGCGCCGCTTGGTTCAGGTACAGCGCCTCGCCACGGAAAGTGTGGGTGGGGCACAGGCCGGTCTTGGTCTGGCCGGGGTACAGGCTTTCGTCGTTGGGCGGGCGGTTCAGGTCGACCACGTAGCGCGAGTAGCGCGCGCCCAGTACGGATGCGCCCAGCGCATCGGCGAACTGGTACAGGGTGTCCAGGTGCCAGTCGGTGTCCCCGGACTGCTGGCCGACAGCCGTCATGCGGGCACGCTGGGCATCGGGCAGTTGGCTGCCCAGGTGGGGGATGGAGATCAGCAGCGGCGCGGTGCCGCGGCTGAAGTGGTAGATGTCGCTCAAGAAAAACTCCGGGGTAAGGCGGGTCAGGCAGGCGCGGCGCGAGGGCCGCGCGGTGCCGCGCGATGCCGGGCAGGCTGCCGGGCGCGGACACTTGCATCGAGAGGAACGATGCTGATCATCATCATAGCTGATTCAAATTGCACCCGGCCCGCCTCCGCCCCAAGGCGCGCCATGCTGCCACCGGGCCGCGATATCGTCGATCAGCCGGCGCACCTTGGGCGCCAGGTGGCGCCGATGCGGATACATGGCGCAGACAGGCACCGCGCCGGCGTCATGGCGCTAGCGACGGTGGCCCGGCCGGAAGCCGTGGCCGCGCGTGGTGATTGAATTGGAACGATCGTTCCAAAATGAACGAAAAAATGTGCGGCGCCCAGAGGCCGAAGTATGCCTGATGTGTCCTAGAGCGCGCCCAATGCCACCGAGATCACGTCACCCAGCCACTGGCGGCGTTCGCGGGCATTGCTGCCCTTGGCCACCACCCGCAGGCCCTGGATGGTGGCCACGATGAAGCGGGCCAGCGCACGCGGCGATTTGCCGTTGTCGATTTCGCCGCTGGCCTGGCCCTCGGCCAGGACCTTCTCCAGTGCTTTTTCCAGGCGCTGGAAATTGCGCCGCACCAGTTCGGCCACCACGTCATCCTGCCCCGCCATCTCCAGCGAGGCGTTGGCCACCAGGCAGCCGCGGCGGCTGGCCTCGCGCAGTTCGTCGTCGGCGATGAAGTCGAGCAGGCGGCCGATGCGTTCGCGCGCTTTGCCGGGGCGGGCCAGCAGATCGAGGTTGGCAGCCGTCAGTTCGTGATAGCGCCGCAGCGCGGCTTCATACAGGCCCTGTTTGCTGCCAAAGGCGTTGTAGAGGCTGCCGCGCCCCAACCCGGTGCCGTCCACCAGATCCTGCACGGAGGTCGCGGCGTAGCCGCGCCGCCAGAACACCTGCATGGCGGCGTCGGCGACTTCGTCGGGTTCGAAATCCTTGGTACGCATGGCGTAAATTTTGGAATGATCGTTCAAATAAGAGTATGGCGAGCGCGAGTGCGCCGTCAAGCAAGACCGTCCGTGCCGAAGGGGCTTTGCCGGTCCGTCGTTGCGGGTTCAGCCCTGGTCGGCCGCCAACCGCGGCCGCGCTGCCTGATCGACCGCTACGTGCCGACGTTCCCGGCGACGCGGGCGCCCAAACCGGCGCGGGGGTGAGGGAAACGGTGATCGTCCGGGCCGATCGGGCCTGGCGGTTGGCCCTGTGGCCGGCTGTCGAGCCTGTCGGCGCGGTTCAGCCCGGTATCGGCCGGTCGCTGCTGCCGCGCACCACCAGCGTGGGCGCCAGCCGCAAGCTGTCCGGGCGGCCGCCGGCGATTTTGCGCAGCAGCAGTTCCAGCCCCAGTCGTCCCATCTCGTGCATGGGCGAACGGATGGTGGTCAGGCCGATGGGCAGCGCGCCCGCCAGCGGCGTGTCGTTGTAGCCCACCACGGCCACGTCGCGCCCGGCCTCCAGGCCGTGCTCGCGCGCCGCGCCCATCACGCCGACCGCCAGGAAATCGTTGACTGCGAAGATGGCGGTGGGGCGGTCCGGGCCGGCCAGCAGGCGGGCGCCCACCTGGCGGCCGGCGTCGGTGTCGAATGGGCTTTCGATGCGCCATGCGGCCGGGACGTCGACGCCGTGCCGGGCGCAGGCCGCGAAAAAGCCCGCCGAGCGGTCGCGGCCGGTACTGGTGAAGGGTTCGCCCACCATCACCGCGATGCGCCGGTGGCCCATGGCCAGCAGGTGCTCGGCCGCCAACCGACCGCCTTCGACATCATCGCAGGTGACGGCGCAGTGGTCGTCGGCGTGGCGGCTGACCAGCACGAACGGCACATCGCGTTGCGCCAGCTCGGCCAGCAGCGGATTGGGCGCCGCGCCCTCGTGGCTGTGGGCATCGCCCAGGATCAGGCCGTCCACGCGCCGCGCCAGCGCCATGTCGATCAGCTTGCGCTGCTTGTCGGGCACGTCCTGGGTGTTGGACACGAAGGTCAGGTAGCCGTGCTCGGCGGCAGCCTCGTCGATGCCTTCGTAGATGGTGGCCAGCACCATGTCCGACAGACGCGGCACCAGCACGCCGATGGTGCGGCTACGGCGCGTCTTGAGGCTGGCCGCGTGCGGATTGGTCTGATACTGCAACTCGGCCGCGAGCGCCCGGACCCGCTTGACGGTGTCCGGCGCGGCGGCGGCGCGCGCGTCGTCCTCGGAACCATTGAGGACGCGGGACACGGTCGATACGTTCAGACCGAGCTGCCGCGCCAGGCTTTGCAGCGTGACAGGGCGGGATTTGTTCATGGGGCTGGAGGATACACGCACGAATACCGTCTGCGCCGCTTTGACGGCAACCTAGGGTTTACACGGTGTCGATTTTTGTTTTCCGAGCCCTTAGCATTGCGCAACCCAAACGTTTGGGTAAATCGACTGGATTGATCGCAATGACACTTGAATCCCGCAACTCGCGGTTCCGTTACCGAATTTTCACGATGGTCGTGCTGCTGGCGCTGATCAACTACATCGACCGCGGCGCCATGTCCTATGCCGCCGCCCATATCACCGGCGAATACGGCCTGGATCGGGGCGACTGGGGCGCCGTGCTGGGCTACTTCGGCTACGGCTACATGTTCGGCGCGCTGTTCGGCGGCATGCTGGCCGACCGCTTCGGCCCGCGCAAGGTCTGGATCGTGGCCGGCGTGACCTGGTCGATCTTCGAGATCGCCACCGCCTGGGCCGGCGACTTCGGCCTGGCTTTCCTGGGAGGCTCGGCGCTGGCTGGCTTTGCCACCATCCGCATCCTGTTCGGCGCGGCCGAGGGGCCGGCGTACTCCATCATCAACAAGACCATCGCCAACTGGGCCACGCCGCGCGAACGCGGCTTCGTGGTCGGCTTCGGCCTGCTCAGCACGCCGCTGGGCGCACTGTTGACGGCGCCGGTGGCGGTGGGCCTGTTGAGCCTGACCGGTAGCTGGCGCGCCATGTTCTATATCCTGGGCGCGGCCGGCCTGCTGGTGCTGGTGCTGTTCATGCGCATCTTCACCGACCGGCCCGACACCAATCCGCGCGTGTCTGCGGACGAGCTGCGCGAGATCCAGGCGGCGCGCGCCGAGCAGGCGGCCGGGCAGGGCGGCGAGGGCGCCACGCTGCCGTGGTGGAGTTTCTTCCGCAGCAAGACCCTGCTGCTGAACACCCTGGGCTATTTCTCGTTCAACTACGTCAATTTCCTGCTGCTGACCTGGACCCCCAAATACCTGCAGGACACTTTCGGCTACAGCCTGTCGTCGCTCTGGTACATGGGCATGATTCCCTGGACCGGCGCTTGCGTCACGGTGCTGCTGGGCGGCCGCATTTCCGATCTGCTGCTCAAGCGCACCGGCAGCCTGAAGGTCGCGCGCAGTTGGCTGGCCGCGGCCTGCCTGCTGGCCACCACCCTGTGCTTCCTGCTGGTATCGCAGGCGCAATCGGTGTTCGCCGTGATCGCGCTGATGACCCTGGCCAACGCGCTCAATGCGCTGCCCAACTCGGTCTACTGGGCGGTGGTGATCGACACCGCGCCCGCCAGCCGCGTCGGCACCTTCAGCGGCCTGATGCACTTCTTCGCCAACATCGCCTCGATCCTGGCGCCGACCCTGACTGGTTACCTGGCGGCGCGCCACGGCTATTCGGTCATGTTCGTGGCCGCCTCGGTCGCCACCGCGATCGGCATGATCGCCATGCTGCAGGTGCGCCCGGGTGTCGGCCCGCGCCTGCCCGCCAGATACCAGGGAGCCGCGCAATGAACGCAACATCAACCCCGCTGGCGGCGCTGGCCGTCGAACCCGGTTTCTTCGCCGGCCGCAGCCTGGCTGACCTGCAGGACGCCATGCGCCAGGGCGCGCTCGACGCCGAGACGCTGGTGCGCCACGCGGCGGCCGCCATCGAGCGCCTGAATCCGCAGCTCAATGCCTTCGTGCATGTCGGGATCGAGGCCGCGCTGGCCACGGCCCGCGCGCTGGACGCCGAACGGGCCGGTGGCCAGGTGCGCGGTCCGCTGCACGGCATTCCGGTCGCCATCAAGGACAACGTCGACACCGCCGACATGCCCACCACCATGGGCGCGGCGCATTTCCTCGGCCATCGGCCGGCGGCGGATGCCGACTGCGTGGCGCTGCTGCGCGCGGCGGGGGCTATCGTCATCGGCAAGACCCTGACGCATGAATTCGCCTACGGCCCCACCGGCGACCGCAGTGCCCAGGGCGCGGCGCGCAACCCGTGGCGCACCAGCCAGATCACGGGCGGTTCCAGCGCCGGCAGCGGCGCCGCGGTGGCCGCGGGCATGGTGCCGGTGGCGCTGGGCACCGACACCGGCGGCTCGGTGCGCGTGCCCGCCGCCTTGTGCGGCGTGGTCGGCTTCAAGCCGACCCACGGCCGCGTCTCGGCCCGCGGCGTGTTTCCGCTGGCGCCCAGCATCGAGGATGCCGGCGTGCTGGCCAACAGCGTCGAGGACGCGCAGGCGTTCATGCAGGCGCTGTCCGGCGGCGCGATCGGCGCCCATGCCGACGCGGCCGATCCCGGCCTGGCCGCGCCGCGCATGATGTGGGTGCCGAACGCGCCGTTCGCCATCGACGATGCGGCGGTCACGGCCTGCGTCCGCGCCGCCGCCGAAGGCTTCGGCGGCAAGCTGGTCGACGGCGCCGAGGTCACGCGCCACGCCCGCGCGCTGCAGGCGGCGCTGGGCGCCATCCAGCGCTCGGAAGCCTATGCGGTGCATGCCGAGCGTGTCGAGGACGAACCCGGCAAGTTCGATCCCGAAGTGCTGGAGCGCCTGCGCGCCTCGCGTCCGGTGCAGGGCTGGGAATATGTCCGCGCGTGCAACACCCGCGAGCAGTTGCGCGGCGTGTTCGCGGGCATCTTCGAGCGGGTCGATGTGCTGGCGTTGCCGGCGGTGGCGATCACCGCGCCGGCGCTGCAACAGCGCAGCGTGGCCGGCCCCGGCAGCGCCGCCGTGCGCGAGACACTGCTGGGCCTGACCAATCCGTGGAACCTGCTGGGGTTGCCGGCCATCGCCTTGCCGGCGGGCTTTGTCGGCGGCCTGCCGGTGGCGTTGCAGTTGGTGGCGGCCGAGGGCGCCGACGCGCGCCTGCTGGCGCTGGCGGCGCGCCACTGGCGCAGGCCGGCGGCCTGAACGCCCGCTACGCGCCGTTGTCGCCGGCCACCGGACCGATGCCGGGTTCGACGCCGATGGCGCGGCGTTTGCCGCGCAGGTCGAAGGCGTCTTGCTGGCCGTCGGGGCCGGGGGCGCGGATCCAGATCTGCGCCGCCAGGCCCGACTGCGCGCTGTAGTAGCCGAACCAGTCCACCACCCGGCCCACATAGCAGCGCGAGCCGGCCTGCACGGTCACGTCGGCGATGGTTTCGTAGCTGTAGTGGCCCGGTCCGAAGCCATAGTAGGCAGCGCTCTCGTCGGAGGCGGTGCCGGCCGGCACCGGGCACAGGGGCTCGCGGCCGGGCGCGTCGCCCGGGGCGCGGTCAACGGGCACGCCGGCCACGGCGCGCGCCAGGGCTGCGTGCAGGGTGTCGTCCAGCACCCTGGCCGCGCCCTGGTCCGGGCGCTTTTGTTCGCGCGGCACCGACAGTTCGTAACGGTAGCGCACGGTCAGCGTCGGCACATCGCCGACGCGCCGCAGCGGCCGCAGCAGATAGAGCCGGTCTTCGCCGTACGCGCCGACGCGGTAGACGGCGTAGACGCGGCCACGCAGCCGGATCCATTCGCCCGACTGGCTGGCGCCGCGGCCATTGATCGTATAGAGCAGGGCGCCGGCGTCCGGCCCGCCTTGCAGATCGGCCGGCAGGAAGCGCGCGCCGTCACGGCGCAGAGCGCTGACTTCGGAAAACAGCCCGGTGCCACCTATGTAGCTGTCGATCACCAGATCGCGGCGGCCGTCGCCGTCCAGGTCCAGGAGCAGGTAGGAGACGGAGCCGTCCTCGGCATCGGATGCCAGGCCGGACGCCAGCACGGCCGCCCACTCGTCCTCGCTGACACCCGCCGGGCGCGTGGCGGGCAGGCGCGCCAGGTCGTCGCCATCCGCCGCGCGCACGTTGCGAAAGGCAGTCGCCTCGCGCTTGAGCGAGCGCGCCGCCAGCGCGTTTTCCACGGCGAACTCCGGGTCTGCCTGGCGCGCGGTCTCGATTGCCTGGCGCAGGTCCTCCAGCGCCTGTCGGTCTGTGGCGTCGGGGCGGTAGGCTTGCGCGCGGTCCAGTTGCGCCTGCAATTGCACCTGCCGGGATTCGTAGCGCCCGCGCAGGCAAACGGCGTCGGCGCCGCAGTCGTTGCGCTGCCTGAGCCAGGCGCGCTGCGCCTGGCGCAATGCCTCGTTCTGCCCTGGCTGGGCCGCGCGCAGCCTGGCGTAGGTCGCGCCCAGCGATGCATCCAACTGATACAGCGCGGGATCGGCGCACAGCGTCTTTTCGGTAGGCGTGCGCGCCCGGGCGCAATCCATGGCCGCCAGCGCGGGCAGGGCGGGCACGGCGAACAGCAAGGTCAGGGCGGCGAACCAGCGGCGCGGGCGATGGCGGGGCACGGGGCGGAATTCCTGTATCGAGAGCGTGGCGGGCGGCCACCCGGACAGCATGGTACCGGAGTGCGGTTCAGGATACGGAGATTCGCCTTTGCTTACATTACACTCTGCGGTGTACCTCAATCGATGTTCCCGCAGGAAGGCGCCGTGCCTCCGTTCCGTTTCACCGTTTTCTCCCCGCCGCGATGATTGATGATCTGGTTCAACTGGGCAAGCTGGTCAGCCTGGGCCTGGCGCTGATGCTGCCGCTGGCCAATCCCCTGACCTCCATGACCATGCTGCTGTCCCTGGGGCAGCATATTCCCTACAAAGAGCGCGAACGCCAGATCCGACAGGGCGCCTGCTACGTGGTGGGCATCATGCTGGTGACGTACTACGCCGGGGCCTGGATCATGTCCACGTTCGGCATCTCGATTCCCGGATTGCGCATCGCCGGCGGGCTGATCGTGGTCAGCATCGGCTTCAGCATGCTGTTTCCGTCGGCGGCCAATGCGGCCAGCGATGACCGCGAGGCCGACGTCGCCGCCGACGTGGCCCTGCACCGCCAGGTGCCGAACATCGCTTTCGTGCCGTTGGCGCTGCCGGGAACGGCGGGCCCGGGCACCATCGCCATGATCATCAGCGCGGCCTCGACGGTTGGCGGCGAGACCGCCAGCCATTACCCTGCCTGGACCATCGCCGTCACGCCGCTCATCGTTTTCACGCTGCTGGGGCTGCTATTCTGGGTTTGCCTGCGCTCGGCCGGCCGCATCGTCGCCCTGATCGGCAACGGCGGGGTCGAGGCGATTTCGCGCATCATGGGCTTCCTGCTGGTCTGCATGGGCGTGCAGTTCGTCATCAACGGCGTGCTGGAAATCGTGAGCCAACATGGCGCCGGCCTCTGACTTCGCGCGCTGGGGCCGGGCCCGCCGTTATCTGCGGGTGCTGGGCCGGGTCGCGCTCAGCCTGCTGATGCTGTTTTCCATCGCGTGGGCCTGCCTGGCGTTCTGGTACCAAGGGCCCGCGGCCGTCTGGGGCAAGGCCGCGCTGATGCTGGCCTGGGTCGCGCTGGGGCTGTATGCGTTGCTGCGCCTGTGGCATGGCGTCGGCCGCTTGCGGCGCCGGCCCGCGCTGTGGGCCTATCTGCTGGCGGTGCTCGCGCTGATGGCGTGGTGGCAGGGCATCGCGCCCTCCAACGACAGGGTCTGGGCCGACGACGTCGCCCGCCCCCTGCGCGGCAGCGTCAACGGCAGCATCGTCACGCTGGACAATGTGCGCGACTTCAAATGGCGCTCGGACAGCGACTACACGCCGCGCTGGGAAACCCGCGTCTACGACCTGGACGACCTGCGATCGGTGGACATGGTGTTGTCGTACTGGGACGGCCCGGCCATCGCCCACACCCTGGTCTCGTTCGGTTTCGCCGATGGCCGCCACCTGGTGTTCTCGGTCGAGATCCGCAAGGAACGCGGCGAGCAGTTCTCGGAGTTGGGCGGGTTCTTCAAGAAGTTCGAGCTGAGCGTGGTGGCCGCCGACGAACGCGACGTCCTCTACGTGCGCGCCGGGCCGCGCGCCGAGAACGTCTATATCTATCCGGTGCGCATGCCGGCGGACGCCATGCGCGCCCTGTTCCTGTCATACGTGCGCACCGCCAACGAACTGGCCGACACTCCGCGCTTCTACCACACCGTCACCGCCAACTGCACCACGCTGGTGTACCGCATGGTGCGCGCCATCGTGCCCGGCCTGCCGCTGGACTACCGCATCCTGCTGTCGGGCTATCTGCCCGAATACCTCTACGAACAGGGCGGACTCGATACCCAGGTGCCCTTGCGGACCCTGCGCGAACGCGGCTTCGTCGGCATTCCGCCGATCCTGGGGGAAGACTCAATCGGTTTCTCGCGAACGATCCGGCGCCACCTGCGCGCCGAGCCTTCGGGAAGTGCGCCATGATCTCGCTGTGCGCCGCATTGCTGGCGCTGCTGCTGGTCGTGCTGGTGTGCCTGGCGATGCGTACGCCGGGTGTGTGGCTCTATGACGCCATCGCCCACCGGCTGCGCGGCCGGCGGGCCGGGCATGCGGCGGACGATCCGCGCCGCCAGGACCAGACCGTGGCGCGGCGGGCGAACCAGGCGCGTCAGTCGGGGTAAGGGCGGGCCAGCGGCAGGGGAGGACGACACGGGGCTCGCGCCGGGATGTCACCGCGTATCATGACGGATTGCTCGGGATAAGCGGCAGGACACGGCATGGAATCAGGCATGAGGCCCGGAAATTCACGGGTGCAGCGCTTCGGCTTGAACGCCACGGGCCGCGATTTGGCGGTGGGCGACATCCACGGCCATTTCGGCCGGCTCGAGGCGGCGCTGGCCGCTGCCAGGTTCTCGCCCGAGAATGACCGATTATTCGCGGTAGGCGACCTCGTCGATCGCGGGCCGGAGTCCGCCGATGTCCTGGCTTGGCTGGAGCGTCCGTGGTTTCATGCCATTTGCGGGAATCACGATCTCATGACGTGGCGGCGGGCATTGAACAACCCGATCCCCCACGTCGATCATCGCCTCCACGGCGGCGAATGGCTGGACGCATGCGATGGTGATACCCAGGCCCGCATCGGGGCTTGCCTGAACGCCCTGCCGTTGGCAATCGAGGTGGAAACGCCGGGCGGTGTCGTCGGCCTGGTGCATGCCGACTTTCCGTATGACGACTGGCAAGCGATCCATGGTGCCGCCTTCAGCGCGCAGGACGAGGATGCATGCCTGTGGTCCATAGACCGTTATCGCCTGCAATATGCCCGGCCTGTCCGCAATGTGCGGGCGGTTGTCCATGGGCACATGACGCTGCGCAAGCCGGCGCAACTGGGCAATGTCTTCTACATCGACACGGGTGGATGGCAGGACAGCGGCAAGTTCACGCTGCTCGACTTGCACACGCTCAAGCCGTGGCGCGCACGCCGCTGAGCCTGGCATCGGGGATACGGAAGCGGATCTTCAAGCCCCAGCCTGTAGAAACGAAAAAGCCCTGGAACACGTTGTGTTTCCAAGGCTTTTCCGTCTGGAATTTGGTGGAGCGGAGGAGGATCGAACTCCCGACCTTCGCATTGCGAACGCTAATTACAAGTCAATAAAATCAATGATTTTTGACTGATTAACGGTTATTTGCCACAATTTTGCCACACTGGTTTTGGACGTTGTGGCATGGCAACTTTTCGCAAGCGCGGCCCGTATCAATGGGAAGCGCAGATACGCAAGCGGGGCTACCCCGCGCAGAGCAAGACCTTCAACACCAAGGCCGAGGCGGAAGCCTGGGCCAAGATGATCGAATCCGAGATGGCGCGAGGCGTGTGGCTGAGTCGCGGCGAAGCCGAGTCCACCACGCTGCGCGAAGCCCTGGAACGCTACCAGGCCGAGATCGTGCCGCACAAGAAAGGCAAGGTACAGGAGGATTCCATCATCAGGATGCTGCTGACCCTGCCGCTGGCCCTTCGTCCCTTGGCGTCCATCCGTGGTGCCGACATTGCCAGCTTGCGCGATGCCTGGTTGCAAGACTATGCACCGGCTACCGTGCTGCGCCGCCTGGCGGTGCTGTCGCATGTGTTCAACGTGGCACGCAAGGAATGGGGCATGGAGAGCCTTTCCAACCCGGTCGAGGTCGTGCGCAAGCCTGCGGCCAATAATGCGCGTGTGCGGCGTGTGGTGACGTTGGAGGGGGCTGCGCCGGATGCCGATGATGAGGCACGGCAGATGCAGGATGGCGAGTTGGAGCGCGTGATGGCGGCCAGTTCTTCGGCGCTGCTGCCTTCGATCATTCGATTGGCTGTAGAGACGGCTATGCGGCGCGGGGAGATCGTGGGGCTGCGCTGGGAAAATATCGACTTGAAGCGTCGTGTGGCGCATTTACCGGCGACGAAAAACGGGAGTGCGCGGGATGTGCCGCTGTCGTCCAAGGCGGTTGCGGTGTTGCAGGCACTACGCGATGGATTGGACGCCAAGGAACAGGGGCAAGGGGCTGTGTTTGCGGTACGGCCTGATGGTGTAACGCGGGCGTTTGAGCGGGCTGTACAGCGGGCGCGTGGGCGGTATGAGCTGGAGTGTGAGGAAATGGGTGTGCCGCCTCGGAATGGGTTTTTGGTGGATTTACGGTTTCATGATTTGCGGCATGAAGCGACGTCCAGGTTGGCAGAAGTGTTTCCTATGCATGAACTGACGAAGATTACGGGGCACCGCGATCCTAGGATGTTGATGCGGTACTACCATCCGAAGGCAGAGGATTTGGCAAAGCGTCTCTACTAGATATGTGGCATGACGGTCGGCTATATATGCTACAAATGTAATAGAATGCTTTCCTTGCTGCCTGCTACTTGTCCCTACAAGCATCTCAATACCTCATACCCGTGAAGACATGTCATATAAGTCACTGAACCTTAACCAAGAAGCCATTGAAGGGTGTGTTCGCGAGTTTGCTCAGGGATGTTCTGGTGCTGTTGAGGGCCCGACTGCGAAAGGTAAATTTTTGGAGTTCAGAGTTACGCCGCCAGGGCAAGAGCCTGCGCTATTACATGTTTACCAAAACCGTGATGGGAGCACGACGCTCCAACCGAAAGTGGGGAAAAATCAACCCCTTTCTGATGAGTTGGCTAAGCATGTGGTTGCCTCTAC
This sequence comes from Achromobacter sp. 46006, assembly GCF_059761975.1. Taxonomy (NCBI): domain Bacteria; kingdom Pseudomonadati; phylum Pseudomonadota; class Betaproteobacteria; order Burkholderiales; family Alcaligenaceae; genus Achromobacter; species Achromobacter sp. 46006. Next base: position 8,830 of record NZ_JCBANN010000063.1, on the reverse strand, counting down.
CGAGAGGCAGGGAGGAGATGAGCGCCGACCTTTGGTTCTCGGAGACTTGCCGCAGGAAACATGGGATTTCCTGCGCGAACTTTTAGAATCAAAAGGTTGCAATGTTTCGGATGAGCCGCTGCGACATGGGGTGAGAATATCAGTTGTAGGCCCGCAACAAGATCGGGTCTACCTGCACCGTTTCCATACGGGCAAGTTCATGATGCAGGGGCGGCCTATGGCTGTTTATGCTATGGTTGCCTCAGTTCTCAGTGAGTTGCACGAGGACAAGCGGGAGGTGCTTCAGGCACAGTTGGATGTTTTGCAGGTTCCCATCACTGTCGATGCGCTCCATGATGAGTTGAGGCAACATTTGCCTTTAGCTGCTGATTATCTCGGAGATACAGGCTGCGCAATTGTGATGCCAGCATTAATGCTGGCGAAAATTTCTACGCAGTTCCCCGATTATTCTTTTGTTGCTTTTCCGGCCTTAAGAGGGTTGGAGTTCTATATGAAGCAATTGTTGGTGGATAACGAGCAGCCAGTCGGTCCGCAACAAGGTTTGAGCGCATTCTTCACCTCGCAAGGTGCTTTAAAGTCGGGGTGCGCTGAAAAGATTAAATGCCGTCAAACCATAGCGGCAATTGAAAAATCGTATGAACTACACAATCAGCATCGCAATGCCTTGTTTCATGCTGATGGCCATGCGCCTGTAATGAGTAGAATTATTGAAGATAGAGGAGAAGCTGCGAATATCGTATATGACGTGCTTCGTACCATAGAGGCCACTTATATGGAAATTCATAGGCAAAGAAATGGGTAAGTTACAGAAGGGCTACTCCATTCAGAAAGGGCCCTCCCAGAATTTTCCAATGATTAGCTTCTCTTTAAGTGATGAGAGGCCGGAAGTGTTTTTGCCAAAAGTAGAAAAAGAACTTAAGCGAAAATCCTTTCAGGGCATTCTCCTTGTGGATACTCTTGCGTGCAATGGATTAACATCAAGGCGTTTTTTTGTTGGTGAGTTTGATGGTGAGCACTTGAGGCGGTCTAGCTTTAAAGTGCTGCCAGAGGAAAATTTGGATTCTGCAACACGTTTGTTTTGCAAAAAATTTTACCGATCGAAACTCGACAATCTCGGTGGTGCAGCTTTGTCTGCGGTGCAGATTTTTAAGTTAAAAAGAGATTTTTAACTGGCTGGCAGGCTTAAGTAATTTTCATTGCAGATGCACCCTCGGGCATTAAAAGCTTTCAGAAATATCTCGTCGTTGTAGCCTTTTCTTTCGCTCTTCATCTGCTAACGAGCCATCCCACTTAGCTAGCTCTTCATCAGATAGTGCTGCCAGAATCTCTGGCAGACTTACCGTTCTTGCATGGTTTGGAGGCTCGAAGACGTAGCCCCTGCTGGTCATTTCTGCTTCGATTTCCTCTGTAATGAAAAACGGCACAATCTGTTCGTCTTGGATTTGCTGAGTCATAGCCTTCTCCTTGTCAAATGCTTGCTGCATGGCAAGCCATGCTCTTGCTGTGCTGATTCCGGTTTTTTCCAAATTAGCTGCAAGCGCCGTGTTTAAAGGTTCGCAACCTTCTATCACCACAGAAAGATACTCCGCCTCTACTCCAAACCTGGTCGCTGCGCCATCTAACGATAAACCCAGGGGAGCCATTACATCATCTCGAATGAGTAGTCCCGGATGCGGTGGGTTTTTCATGGCCATTTGATTTCCTTGTTTCTGTCGCGCCAGTAATCAACGAATATAAATGCCGTAGGCACTAGTCGGTATGATACTTGCTGTGGCTGGTGTCCTGATCCGTCCAGAGAACGTACAAGCGGATGCGAAATGTTGGCAACCGGATCGGTACGAAGGCGGAGGCCCACAGAGGCAAAAATAAGGGCGACCATATGAGCGCACGCCAGCATCAGCTCCTGTGTTATATTGCACTTACCATGTAACACATTAGGGTTGCGTTATGAGCGAAGCTACCTTCACCTTCCGAGTCGATGAGTCGCTGAAAGCCGAGTTCTCTAACGCTGCCAAGGCACGCGACCGCAGCAGCGCCCAGTTGTTGCGTGACTTCATGCGTGATTTCGTGCGGCAGCAAGAGGAAGCGGCTGCGCATGATGCTTGGTTCCGTCGCCAAGTGCAGGTCGGCCTGGATGCAGCCAACGCAGGTGACGTGATCGCCGCCGCAGAGGTGGAAGCTGAGGCCGAAGCCTGGCGTGCCGAGGTGCGCCGCAAACTGGCCAGCAGCCCCGCAGAATCGTGAAGCTGGTCTGGACACGGCAAGCGCACGCCGACAGGAAGAAGATACGCGAATACATCGTGCAGCACGCTCCAGCGGCGGCGCTGGCCCTGGATGAGCTATTTTCAGAAAAAGCCAGCCTTCTGGTCGAACATCCCAGTCTTGGCAGGACGGGGCGTGTACCCGGCACCAGGGAACTGGTGGCTCATCGGAACTACATCCTGGTCTATGACCTGTCGGGTGCTCTGGTGCGTGTGCTGCGATTGCTGCACGCTGCCAGGCAATGGCCGCCACGCTATACGATGGGTGAGTTGCTGGAAGGCCTGGAATCCTCAGGTGCATACCCGTTGCCGCCCGAAGAGCGCGAATGGGTCGATGCGCCATCGGTAGGCAGGGAGTGGCCTGCCGAGGAGTAAACAGGGCGACCACCGGGTCGCCCTTGTCGTTCTACGGAAAATAATCCGGTAAGAATAATAATATTCTTCTTATTCTTACCGCTTCGCGCAGCGCCTACGCCGGGGGCAGCGTCTGTTGAATTGCCGCCAGGGCATCACGGAAATCCTCCTGCGTCGCCTGGCCAGTTTCCGCCTGGTAAAAAAGCACGACGAACATATTGGCCACCGCTTCGGCCATTGGTGAAAGCTGACGCGCCGTGTCCTGGTCTAGCCATTTCAGGTCGCCTAGCAGAGCCGCTGCATGATGCACAGCCTCGACCGCTTCGTTACTATTCATAGTTGCCATGATCCACCTCCTATCAGGTGCAAATGGAAGTACGGGGTCGGTGTGGCAACACCTGCCCCGTGCGCTTTACAGTCCCGCCGCTTCGGCAAACGGGCTTTTGTCGTTAGTGATATGGCTAACCGCTGTCCGTGTCTCGGGCTTGATGCGGTCGTGTTCTTGCGAGCCGTTGGGCCGTGAGACGAACGCCGCGCTCTCTGCTGCCGCATCGACGGTCTCATCGCCGGATGGGGCGTCGACCGGCTCGAAATAGCATGGTTCGACGGTACGTTCGTCCAGTATGGCGAACGCGGCCAGGTAGGGTGTTGTCATTGCTTTAGCTCCTGTTGTCGCGGTTCACGAATGCATCAATTTCCGAGTTGCGCTCCTGCTGCCGTTCCTGGACATACGAGACATAGTCCTCGACGTCGAACGTATTGCCTTCACTCTTGGCTTGCCATTCGGCATGGGATTCCATTGCCTGCGCCTGGTCGGCTTCCGATAGTTCGCTGAATCCCCCGGTTTGGTTGATCCATCCGTCACCGCCGCCAGTGGATCCAGCACCGCCCAGACTGTCGCCATCGAATGCAGCAGCATCAGTGTTGTCGGCCTTGGGTGGTTCCATGCTTGCGCGGATCGAGGCCGCCAGTTTCCCGCCTGCGGTTTCGCTGACGCGCTGTTGAGCGCGTTGCTTGACTGCTGCACCGGCACCCTTGGCAAGCTCCCCTACGGTGCCTGCTGCCAGTTTCGCTGCCCGAGAGAAACCGCCGCCTGAATCGCCTCCACTGCCTCCAAAGCCTGCGGCCTGGGCGAACGGTGAACCACCAGCCGTACCGGCGGCGTCATTTTTACTGCCCGCGTTTCCACTCACGGAGCCTAGGCCCGGCATATCACTGCCGTTGCTCATGCTTCCCGCTGCTTTCTGCATTGCCGCCTGAACCGCCGACCCCACGCCTGCGGCTCCCATCATGGCTTTGCCAGCCGCTGCGACGCCGCCTGTAGCCAGGCTGGCGGCTGTCATAGTGGCTCCTACTGCCGCACCGGCACCAAAGCTGCCGGCACTGCCGATCGCGCCCACGCTGGCACCAGTGACGATGCCGGAGATCATCGCAGGCACTCGGTTCACCAGGAACAGAAGAATCAAGGAGATCACCAGCATGACGGCCAGCTCCTGCGATGCCATGCCCTCGCTGATCTGGTCGTAATAGTGGTTGATGAACTGCCTGCCGATGGCGACCAGGAGAATCATGGCCATCAGTTGGGCAGCGACGCCCAGCACGGTTTTGTAGTAGTTGATCGCCATGTCCGAAGTCCAACGCGACCCGCCAAAGCCCAAGAAGAAAACACCGGCGTAAAGCAGAATCCACGCCGATGCAGTGACCAACAGCAGGTTGATCGCGATCAGCGCCAGGACGATCAAAACGGCGATGGCCAGCAGCTCCATGGTTAAGGCAGTGGCCAGCTTGCGCCACCCGAGTTTTGTCGTTGCCTGGACGGTTTTGTCGTACAGCTCGAAACCAAGATCGAGGATGCTGGAAGGCCCGAGATTGTTGTTCGACAGTCCACCGGCTTCGGCACCCAGGGTTTGCAGTGACGCGACTATCGTCCCAGCCAGATTCATGCCGGTGTTCGCGTGCGTAAGCAGCCACCAGAAGAAGCCGGTAAAGATGGTGAAGCGGACGAACTCCGAAAAAAACTCGCCTATGTCTGCCTTGCGCATGGCCATCAGGCCAAACGTCCATACCATCGAGATCACGACCAGCGACCAGAACAGGCGCGAGGCAGCGGATTGAATCGCTGGCCCCCAGGTGGCCGCCGCATCGTGAAAACGATCCAGCACGTCGTTCATGACGTTGCTGCTGGATAAGCCATCGGCAAAGGCAGGCTCGGCACTCAACGCGAACGTGCCAACGGCCAGGACGCCAATAATCATGCGTTTCATGTGGCCTCCTCAGTAGCGATCAGGTGAACTGGGTTTGAACTCCCATTTCCGCATGTTCTCGGCACGCTGGAAGCTCTTGCATTCCTCCGTGAAGGCCAGGCGTTGGGAATTGCTCTTGATCTCCGCCAGCGCCTCTTCATAGGCACCAGGAGCGCAGGTGGCGGCGTTGGGTTCGGGCATCGCGTCGCTACAACCGGTCAGGCCGACGACAAAGGCGAGAAGGATGGTTTTTTTCATCTGTCTGTCTCCTTAGTAACGATCCGGTGAACTCGACTGGAAATCCCATTTCCGCATTCTTTCTTCCATCGCTTCGCCCTGGGCCTCGGCATCAAGTTGGGCAGCGATGCGTGCCGCCTCTGCGTTCTGCTGGGCGGTGAGCATGGTGCGGATTTGCAAGAGTTGGTGGGCCTGTTGGCTGGCAAGCTGATTGGCGTAGCCGATGGCCTGCAACTGGCCGCTGGCCCCTTGCGCAGCGGTTTGTAAACGCTCAAGGGTACGTGCGTCGTTGCGCAAAGCCTTTTGCTGGTTGCTGATCGTTTGGAACAAGGCGTCGTTCGCCTTTTTCTGCGACTCCGATGCGAGACGGCGGTTTTCTGCCATCGCGGCTTCCTCGGCAGACGTGCAGCCGCCGCTGCCGTTAAAGCATGGAGAGCTACGGTAGTAGGCAATATCCTGGAACTTGGACAGATAGCGATCCAAGCTGCCAAGCTGGCTTTCGTAATAGGCCAGCGTGTTCTGCGCGGCGATCAGCCGGTCGATGGTGGTCTGTGCCTGATCCCAGATATACGCAGCGGGGGCCATCGTGTTTTGCAGCATGTTCTCGTACTGCTGCAACTGGGTCTGGTATTGCTCGATCTGCTTGGCGGTTTGGGCGACCGCTTCCATCGCAGACATGATGTTCTGCACCAGGTTGCCGCCGTCGGTGACGGGGATGCCCGCGTAGGTCGGTGTGGTGATGAAGCCAGTTGCGATTGCAACGGCCATAGCGGATTTAGCCGCTAAAAGGCGGATGCGTCTCATGGTCGAGTACCTCGATGTGATGTGGTTAGCTATTGCGGCTAATCTGCCCCACAACGCCGTCAAGGCTGGTCATGGGGTTGGGCCATCACGAGACAGTTCGCCACGACTCTGTCAAGGTACCCGCCCGGGCGACACCATCACGCCCTTGCAAGATATTGTTGAGATTGGTGTGTGCCGTGCAACCCTGCACGGAATTTTTACTGCTTTGCTGGTTTTTCCAGCCCGACCGCACGGCCCATTTCTTCTAAGTCCAGCGGTTGTACTGCCGCGATCAAAATCTCACGGATTTCTGCTTCGGTGCTTCTTCCGTTTAACGCCGCTCTAATTTTCAGTGCTTGGTGCACTTCATCCGATAAATTCCTAATATGCAAATTTGCCATTACTGATACCGTTTAAGGGCTTGGTGGAAATGGTATCAAAGGCATAAAAAATATCAACCCGAATTTCTGATGATTGAGTTGACTGGTTCACTCATGGGGGCAGTCCATTTCTTTTCGGCGGTAGCCGGACAGCCTCGCAGAGCAGGATGCCCGTTGAGCGCCCCCGGCGCGAATAAGGGACAGTGAAGATAGATAACCGGCTTGCCGGTTAGCTAACTTCACCCATCCTGCCCGCATTTCAGCCGCGACTCTCCGTATAGCCAAAACAGATTCTTTCGCCACTTTTCCACTATCGAATGTCGATTGCATGTGGGTCGTTGTGAAATCGGCTAAGTCGCGCAGCAATCGTGAAAAATCGCGTTCTAATCGGTGTGGAATCGGGTTTATCAATCGTGCTTCGCTGCTGCTTGTGCGAAGTGGATGGAATTGCCTAACCACTCATTTTCATCTGATGGCGGTTAAGTGACTGGCCGCCCCTCAAGTGTCAATAACTTGGCACCTTTCAAGCAACATCGCGCATGTCGGTCTGTGAAGCATCGGGTGGGTGGGTTTTGTGGCAGGACGGCATCCTGCGAGATTGATCATTTTTTAGCCGCTAAAATTTGGGCTGTTGATTGATTGCAGGCGTCGCGGATGCGACCACGGAGCAGGGGTATGCAGGGGTTCAGGAGCGCGGTCATTGTGGGGTTTCTGGCAGCAGCACTGGCTGGGTGCGGCGATCAGCAGGACGTTACGCCGCCTGCGCAGACGCCAGCCGTGCCTGTGCCAGGCGCGTCTGCCACAGGCACGGCTCCCGCAGCATCAGCCGGTGCCGAATGTTCCCCCGATCACTGGAAGACGTTGCCAGAAGGAAAAGATCGCGATGCCCTGGTCGAACGCTGCATGACGCAAGGCAGCTACCAACGCAGCGAGCCACAGACGTTTTAAAATGTTGTACGCCAGGGGATTAGCAAGGCATATGCCTTGTGCCTGTGGGTGAAATTAACCTGTGACAAGTGCTGTGCCGTTATCTTCGCGTTGCAGTGCATTCAAAAAACTGCACTTTTTAAATCTCATTTCGTTAATCGCTGTACCCAATAGGGAAGTCACAGAATGGCCATTACATCTTGCGTGACATGGGAGTGTGTCAACAGCTTTGCCAATTGGCTATCTGCAATTGGCACAATCTGCACTGCAGGATTGGCACTTTGGCTATCAGTTCGAGATCGACGAATAAACCTGAAATCTGCCCTGACCCTAGGACTTTTACCGTCTTCCAATCAAGACACCCTAGATCTACAAGTTTTTGTACTTTCCTTCACTAATGTTGGCCCTCGGCCTGTGACCGTCACAAATCATTGTTGGGAACTTCCGCTGATCAATGGCATCATTTTTCTTCAGCCGTACATGGATAGGAATATAGGAAAATTGTGCTCCAAGTTACCGCTAGAGTTGACAGATGGAAAGGAAGGACATGCCTTCTACCCCAATGATTTTTTTCTAAATCTCGACGCTCCTGAAAAATTCTTGTTCCACAAGAATCGCTATGTGGCTTGGCTGCGCATCCGCTTTTTCAAGATCCGTATTGTCACAACTGCTGGGGCAAGACCTCGTGTAAAGATTTCTCGTGCGGTGAGGCAGCGATTGTGGCAGCAATACGTTGGCTCATAACAGTTCATTCAATCAGAGGCTGCTGCGCAGGGCTGCTGAGTTCCAAATTCGGTAGTTAGGCTCGAAAGTTTCTATCCCTTCCTTGGCGTAAAACCTCGGCCAAAGGCCGAACGGCAAAGGCTCCCAAAGCCTGCGCCTAGTGGATTATCTCTTGGATAAGTCATGGATCGGTTTTTCAAACCTACCCTAACCTTATGTTTTTGATGTGTTTTTTAGAAAACGAAGGGGAACGTTAGTCCGGAGGGTAGGGAATGTTAGTCCGGCGAAGGGGGAACGTTAGTCCGGTCAAGGTCGGCTGAGCCGTCGCCAGTTTTCCCTTTCGTTGGCCGTCGAAGAATCCATTGTCCCTTGCTGTATTCATTGACGCCCCAACCGACGTTGTGCAGTTCAATCAGCGCACGGCGAGTCACTTGGCGGCGTTTCTTCATCGCTTCGGCATTGGCTGCGTCTGGCCAGATGTAGGCGCAGAGCGTGTCCAGTTTTACGCTGCCCTGCTTGCCTGGATCAATCCAGCCACATAGGCGCTGGTGCATCAGCCTGGCCGGGTCGGTGTTCAGGCGGCGGACTTCGTTCAGGTCGATACGCGAGTGGGGCCGGTGTCCCAGCACGGCCTCTGCGATCTGCGGGTTCAGGCATACGAACAGCTTGCCGTCCTCGGCATCGATGTATTGACCCAGTGAAAACCTGCTCACGTCATAATCGAGGGAATTGACGATGAGCATGAAGATGGAAGACGACATCAAACGCTGGACGGCCAAGCGCAAGAGTGCGCTGGTGCTGGACATCATTCAAGGCAAGACCACCGTCGCCGAGGCCAGCCGCCAATACGACCTGTCGCCCTCAGAGGTCGAACAGTGGGTCGACGATGGCAAGCGGGGCATGGAGAATGCCTTGCGGGCCA
>NZ_JCBANN010000062.1:0-30317 GCF_059761975.1 Achromobacter sp. 46006 | reverse complement strand
GGCGGCTGACGCCGCGTCAGCGCGCCGCCGGCAGGTCGAATTCGAACACCGCGCCCGGCTCGGGCCGTTCCACCAGGCGGATGTCGCTGTGGTGCAGTTGCAGGATGCGGTGCACGATCACCAGCCCCAGGCCGCCGCCATCGCGCGGGCCGTTGGCCAGCACCGAGGCGCGGGTGAACAGGCCCGCCCGCAACGCGTCGGGAATGCCGGCGCCATTGTCGCTGACCCGCACCTGCACGCCGTCGCGCGCCTGCCGCAGGCGTAGCTCGATGCATCCGCCCGGCGCCGTATGGCGGATGGCGTTGTCCAGCAGATTGGTGAGCACCCGCTCGATCATGCCCAGGTCGGCGCGCACCGGCGGCAGCTCCTGGTCAATCGCCGTGGTCAGCCGCTGCTGGCGCGCCTCGGCGGCCAATTCGAATTTCTGGATCACGTCCTGCGCCAGCTCGGGCAGCGAGAAGGTCTCGGGTTCCAGCCGCACCAGCCCGGATTCCAGCCGCGCCAGCTCGAACAGTTCCTGCGCCAGCCGACCGACCTTGCGGCTTTGCGCCAGCGCGATGTCCAGGTAACGGCGGCGCTCGGCCGCGTCCAGCGTTTCGTCCTTGAGCCGCAAGGTTTCCAGATAGCCGTGCAGCGAGGTCAGCGGCGTGCGCAGGTCGTGCGAGATGTTCGCCACCAGGTCGCGCCGCTGCTGGTCCTGGCGCGTCAGCTCGCGCCACTGCTCGGTGATGCGGCGGCCCATCTGCACGAAGCTGCGGCGCAGCACCGAGATCTCGTCGCCGCTGGCATCGGTGGCGTCGGCCGGCTTTTCCAGCGCCGCCAACGCGCGCCCATCGTCGTCGCCAAAGGCCCGCACCGCGCGCGTCAGGCCGCGCAGCGGCCGCGTGATCAGGCCGAACGCCGCCAGGCCCGCCACCAGGCCCAGCAGGGCCACCAGCGCAATCGACCACAAGGTGGTGCGCAGGACCGCGCTGCGCGACGCGGCCATTGCCAGCGCGTCATGCGCCTGGCCTTGCAGCACCACATAGACATAGCCCTCGTCGCGCCCCGCCACCCGCACCGGCGCGGCCGAAAATACCTTGGCCGTATCCAGGTGGCGCGGATCGTCGCCCTCGATAGGCAGCGCCGCGCCCGCCAGGAAGCGGCGCACCGGCGCCAGGTCGACCCGGTCGCGCTTGATCTGCCCGGGCGGCGCCGCATCGCCGACGATGCGGCCGTCGTTGTCCAGCAGGTAGACCTCGACCGCCGGATTCACCATCATCAGCATCGAGAACAGCGAACGCACCGCGTCCGGCTTCCAGCCGTTGGCGTCCATCAGCTCGTTGGTGCCGGCGATATGCTGCGCCAGCCCGCTGGACAGGCGCTGCACCACCTCCTGCTCGTAACGCACGTTGGCCGAGATCTGCAGCCAGGCCGACGCGCCGCAGCACGCCAGCAGCAGCATGGCGAACACCGCCGACAGGCGCTGGGTCAGGGTCAGGCGTTTCATGACGCGGACTCCGCCGCCGCGCCCGGTTCGGCCGCGAACTTGTAGCCGCGGCCCCAGACCGTCAGGATGCGCCGCGGATTGGACGGATCGGCCTCGATCTTGGTGCGCAGCCGGTTGATGTGGGTGTTGACCGTGTGCTCGTAGCCTTCGTGCTGGTAGCCCCAGACCTGGTTCAGCAGGTCCAGCCGCGAGAACACCTTGTCCGGGTTGCGGGCGAAGAAATGCAGCAGGTCGAACTCGCGCGGCGTCAGCTCCAGCCGGCGCTCGTCGACCGAGGCGGTGCGGGCGATCGGATCGATGGCCACGCCGTGCTGGCGCAGGCTGCCGGCGTCGATGCGGGCGTTGCGCTCCAGCGCCTCGGTGCGGCGCAGCAACGCCCGCACCCGAGCCACCAGTTCCAGCATCGAGAACGGCTTGGCCAGGTAGTCGTCGGCGCCCAGTTCCAAGCCGAGGATGCGGTGCACCTCGCTGGAGCGGGCGCTGGTGATGATGATGGGGGTGTAGCGCGTCATGGCGCGGGCGCGCTTGCAGATCTCCAGGCCGTCGATGCCGGGCAGCATCAGGTCCAGCACCAGGGCGTCCCAGCCGCCCTCCTCCAGCCGGCGCATGCCTTCGTTGCCATCGGCCGCATGCTCGACCGCATAGCCCTCGTCACGCAGGTGCAGGCGCAGCAATTCGGCGATGTGGGCGTCGTCTTCGACGATCAGGACGCGGCGGGGCGTATCCATAGGGGCTCGGTCAGGATTGGAGATCAGGGTAAGCCGACCGCCAGCGGCCGGCAAGGCCGGGCGCGGGCGATACGCCCCCGGCAGCGCTATTGTCGCCAATCCATGGCCGGCGAGTTATCACATTTATTTTAAGTTTGCGTGAGGACTTCGATATCGGCGCCGGGGAAGAATGGCTCCAACGACAACAACCGCCTCCCCGAGGAGCCCCGCCATGATGGCCACGCCCGCCACCCCAGACACCCCCGCCGCCCCGGCGCCCGACATGCGCGGCCCGGTACATCCCGGCTGGCTGCGCATCGTGCACTGGCTGAACGCGCTGGCCGTGGTCATCATGGTGACCAGCGGCTGGCGCGTCTACAACGCCGCGCCCTTCTTCGATTTCACCTTTCCCAACGGGATCACCCTGGGCGGCTGGCTGGGCGGTGCGCTGCAATGGCATTTTGCCGGCATGTGGCTGCTGCTGGTCAACGGCCTGCTCTACCTGGGGCTGAACCTGACCACCGGCCGCCTGTGGCGCAAGTTCTTCCCGGTCGGCCCGCGCGGCGTCGCCCGCGACCTGGCCGCCGCCCTGCGCGGCAAGCTGTCGCACGCCGACCCGCGCCACTACAACCAGGTGCAGCGGCTTGCCTACCTGTTCGTCATCGCCGACATCACGGTGCTGGTCCTTTCCGGCCTGGTGCTGTGGAAGTCGGTGCAGTTCGACACGCTGCGCACCCTGCTGGGCGGTTATGAATTCGCGCGCCGTATCCATTTCTTCGCCATGGCGCTGCTGGTTGCGTTCGTGGCGGTCCACCTGGTCATGGTGGCGCTGGTGCCGCGCAGCCTGATCGCCATGATCCGCGGCAGATAAGGAGCCCAACGTGAGCGCAAAACGACACCTGTCGCTGCTGGGCCTGGACGGCCCCGCCATCCTGAAGGAAGCCGTGAAGATCCTGGACAAGCGGGTCGAGGCGCCCTCGCGCCGCGCCTTCCTGCGCCGCAGCCTGACGCTGGGCGGGCTGGCGATGCTGTCCGGCTGCACCCTGTCCGACGATGAAAACGTGGAAAAGGCGCTGACCGCGGTGTCGCGCTTCAACGACCGCGTGCAGGGCTGGATCTTCGATCCGAACAAGCTGGCCCCCACCTATCCGGAATCCATGATCACCCGCCCGTTCCCGTTCAATGCCTATTACGGCATCGACGAGGTGCGGCAGGTCGAGGAAGAGAGCTTCCGGCTGGAAGTCACCGGCATGGTGGCCGACAAGCGCCGCTGGCGGCTCGAAGAGCTGCGCGCCATGGCGCAGATCGACCAGGTCACGCGCCACATCTGCGTCGAGGGCTGGAGCGCCATCGGCAAGTGGGGCGGCGTGCCGTTCTCGACCTTCCTGAAGCGCGTGGGCGCCGACCTGACCGCGAAATACGTGGGATTCAAGTGTGCCGATGACTACTACACCAGCATCGACATGCCGACCGCGTTGCATCCACAGACGATCCTGGCGCTGACCTACGACGGCAAGACCCTGCCGCCGGAGTACGGCTTCCCGATGAAGCTGCGGATGCCCACCAAGCTTGGCTACAAGAACCCCAAGCACATCCAGGCGATTTTCGTCACCAACACCTACCCGGGCGGTTACTGGGAGGACCAGGGCTACAACTGGTTCGGCGGCAGCTAGGTGGCTTTTTTCCCTTCTCACCACGACACACCAGAGGAACGCATCATGAAGACACTCACCACCGCCGCATTCTCGCTGTGCCTGGCCTTTGGCGCGGTCGCCGCGCACGCGGCCGACAGCATGTCCAAGGACAACATGTCGAAGGACGGCATGGCCAAGAGCAGCATGTCGAAGGATGGCATGGCCAAAGATGGCATGGCGAAAGACGGCATGGCCAAGGACGGCATGTCGAAGAACTCCATGTCCAAGGACGCCATGTCGCACGATGGCATGAAGAAGGATGGCATGGCCAAGGACGGCATGGCCAAGGACGGCATGGCCAAGGGCGGCTCCATGAGCAAGGACAGCATGGGCAAGTAAGCCCCCGCCCACCGCCCCGCCGGCGCCGCTGCGGCCGCGCCGCGGGCGGCCCTTCCAACAGGAGTTTCCGATGAGACTGACACGCAGACATTTCCTCGGCGCGGGCGGCGCCTTCGCCGCCGCCGCCGGCCTGGCGCCCCTGCTGGCCGCACGCGGCGCGCGTGCCGCCCAGCCGCGGACGGCCTATCCCTACACGCTGACCGACGCGCAGTGGCGCGCCAAGCTGACCCCCGCGCAATACGAGGTGCTGCGCCGCGAAGGCACCGAGCGGCCCTATACCAGCCCCCTCAACGACGAGCATCGCGCCGGCACCTTCGCCTGCGCCGGCTGCGCCCAGAATCTGTTTTCGTCGACCACCAAATTCGACAGCGGCACCGGCTGGCCCAGCTTCTGGCAACCGCTGGAACACGCCGTCGACACGCTCGAGGACCGCAGCTTCGGCATGACCCGCACCGCCGTCAACTGCAGCAACTGCGGCGGCCACCTGGGCCACGTCTTCGACGACGGCCCGCGCCCGACCGGGCTGCGCTACTGCATGAACGGCGTGGCCATGCGCTTCACCCCGCAGGCCTGACCGCGGCCCGCGTTTTTTTCCGAGGATTCCCCACCATGTCGCTCCGCCCGCTCTACCGCGTCCGCCACGCCGTGCTGGCCGCCGCCGCCCTGCTCGCCAGCGGCGCCGCCCAGGCCGCCGAAAAGGCCTTCATCATTCCGCCCCCCGCGCTCGACACCCCGGCCACCGCGGCGCAGGAGAAAGCCGTCATCGCCGGTGGTTGCTTCTGGGGCGTGCAGGCGGTGTTCCAGCACGTCAAGGGCGTCACCTCGGCGGTTTCCGGCTATGCCGGCGGCCAGGCCTCCACCGCCGACTACGACACCGTCAGCGGTGGCCGCAGCGGCCACGCCGAGTCGGTGGAAATCACCTACGACCCCAAGCAGGTCAGCTACGGCCAACTGCTGCAGATCTATTTCTCGGTGGCGCACGACCCGACCCAGCTCAACCGCCAGGGGCCGGACAGCGGCACACAGTACCGCTCCACGGTGTTCCCGGCCAATGACGACCAGCGCAAAGTGGCCGAGGCCTACATCGCGCAACTGAACCAGTCCGGCGTCTACCCCAAGGCGCTGGCCACCACGGTCGAGCCGCTCAAGGGCTTCTATCCCGCCGAGGGCTATCACCAGGACTACCTGGTGCGGCACCCGTACAGCATGTACATCATGGTCAACGACGTGCCGAAAGTGGAGAATCTGGCCAAGACCTTCCCGGCCGCATATCGCGACAAGCCGGTGCTGGTCAATCCTTGAGGTCTCTGCCCGGGCGCGGCGTGGCCCGCCGCGCAAGCCGTTTCCGATAATGCGAACAGGGCCGCCCGCGCGCCGGGCGGCCATTATCTTTCAGCCGCCGGGGCAACCCCATAAATAATAAAAAATACCTCCGTTCCATTTAAAAAAATGGCCATCCGGATCGGCACCAGAAAACAATATCAAATGTATCAATTCACGCCACTTTGATAATCCGGCCGGTATCCAAAACTCCAATTAAAACAACCAGGTTGGTATCCATCCACAAAAACAACCCGATCTGGATGGTATCTATCCGCCAATTCTTTTGTTTGAAAAAAATCGGGTATAAATTGCGTCCTTTTTTCGACACCCCCACCCTTTCATACAGAATGTTTCGCCGACGGAATATATATTCTCGCAGCGACGCATGCATGCACGGCGGGCGGATCGATCGAGACATAAAGGATCCAAGCTTTGAGATATGGCACCAACAAATGGCTGACCGCGACCGTGGCGCTCAGCGCTTCCTGCGGCGCCGCCGCCATGGCCGCCGACCTGACGGTCGGCGCGGGCAATACGCAGGTATTCGACGGCTCTGCCAGCCTTCCCGGCGGGATTGACGTTACCGGCGGCACCCTGGTGGTCGGCGGCAACGGCGGCGGCGCCGGCGTCACCGTCAGCGGCAACGTCAACGCGGCCTCGAACGGCACCGTCTCGGGCTTCGGCACGATCAATGGCAACCTCGACGTCAGCAGTGGTGCCCGTGTCGCCCCCGGTTACCCGGCAGGCACGCCGACCGGCGCCTCCAATGGCAACCTGGTGGTCACGGGCGACCTGTCGATGAACAACGCCGCGTTCGATTTCGAGACCGGCTACGCGGGGCTACCCATCACCCAGCCCGGGACCGGCGACAACATCACGGTGGGCGGCAATGTCACCCTCAACAACACCATCCTGATCGTCTCGGTCAATACCCTGGGCGTCAACGCCGGCTACTACCGCATCCTGTCGTACGGCGGCAGCCTGAGCGGCAGCGGCCTGACCCTGGGCCCGGTCAGCGGCGATTCGCTGCCGGCCGCCACCATCCAGTCGCTGACCGGCGACAAGCAGATCAACCTGATCCTGGGCCCCAGCACCACCAACCTGTGGAACGGCGACGGCGCGGCCTCCGCGACGCGCGCGGGCGGCGGCAGCGGCACCTGGAGCGCCACCGGCACCAACTGGAACAGCCCGACCAATGCCACGGGGGCCCTGCCCGACAGCGGCTACGCCATTTTCACCGGCGCGGCCGGCACGGTCACGGTCGACGGCGGCGCCGGCCCGGTGCGCGTATCGGGCATCCAGTTCGCCACCGACCGCTACACCCTGCAAGGCGCGCCCATCACCCTGGTCGGCGACGGCGGCAACCCGCCGGCCCTGGTGGTTGGCGACGGCACCTATGCCTCGGGCCAGTTCGTCGACACCATCCACAATCCGCTGCAAGGCACGCAAGGCTTCGTCAAGACCGGCCCCGGCTCGCTGATCCTCACGGCGGACAGCAGCGGCCTGAGCGGCCCCATCCTGATCGCCGACGGTGCCCTGGAAATCGATGGCAAGCTGAACGGCCCGGTCGATATCGGCCGCGAAGTGGTGCTGGCCGGGGTCGGCCAACTCGGCACCACCACGCTCTATCCCACCGCCGTGATCTCGCCGGGCAATGACGCCTCGCCCATCGGCACGCTGACGATCAACGGCAACCTGACCTTCGGCGCCGACAGCCTCTATCGCGTGCACGCCGATCCGGCCAGCAGCGCCAGCGACCGCATCCACGTCACCGGCGTGGCCAGCCTCGATGGCACCGTCGCGCACGTCGGCCCGGCCGGCAACTACGCGCCGCGCACCATGTACAACATCCTGACCGCGGACGGCGGCATCCAGGGCCGGTTCACGGGCAGCTCCAGCGCGTACGCCTTCCTGACCCCAACGCTCAGCTACGACGCCAAGAACGCCTACATGACGCTGACCCGCAATGACGTGCCGATCGGCAGCATCGGCGGCAGCGACAACGAAAACAGCGTGGGCGGCGCACTCGACCAGGAAGATCCGCCGGCGAGCGGCAACGGTTCGGCGTTGCTCGGCAGCGGCAGCACGGCGGCAGCCGGCAGCGGCGCCCGCCAGGTGACCACGGCCGTGCTGACGATGACGCCCGATCAGGCGCGCTCGGCCCTGAAGCAGTTGTCCGGCGAAGCCTATGCCAGCACGGCCACCGTGCTGCAGGGCCAGGCCGACACCGTGCGCGCGCTGCCGCTGGATCACCTGCGCGGCAACCTCGACGCGCCGCTGCGTGCCGGGCAACCGACGGCCCAACTGGGCGCGCCCTCGGCCGACGCCCTGCCGCAAAGCGGTGCCTCGCCGGTCTGGGCGCAGGTCTTCGGCAACTGGAGCACGTTCGCCGGCGACGGCAACGCCTCAAGCGTCAGCCAATCTTCCGGCGGCCTGTTCGTCGGCGGCGACGGCGCGGTCGGCGGCGGCTGGCGCCTGGGCGGCGCGGTCGGCTACACCGGCAGCCACAGCTCGCAGGCCGACTCCGCCTCGCGCACCGACGTCGACAGCTACACCGCCTCGCTGTTCGGCGGCCGCAATTTCCAGGCCGGCCCCGGCCACATCCGCGTCATGGCTGGCGCGGCCTACACCTGGCACGACATCGACAGCAAGCGCGAGGTTGTGGCCGGCAGCCTGAACCAGCGCCTGGAATCGTCCTACCGCGCCTCGTCGACGCAGTTGTTCAGCGAACTCGGCTACCACCTGCCGCTGGGCGATGCCTACAGCATCGAACCCTATGCCGGCCTGGCGTGGAACCGTCTGCGCACGCGTGATTTCGAGGAATCGGGCGGATCGGCCGCCCTGCGCGGCAAGGGCCGCACCGACGACGTCACCAGCAGCACGCTGGGCCTGCGCGGCGCCTGGCAGTTCGAGTCCGGCGGCGCGCCGGGCCGCCTGACCGCCTCGCTGGGCTGGCGCCACGCCATGGGCGACGTCACGCCCAGCCAGCAACTGGCCTTCGACGGCGGCAGCACCTTCTCGGTGCGCGGCGTGCCGATCGCCAAGAACGCCGCGGTGGTCGGTCTGGGCGCCGAAGTCGCGCTCGCCCGCAACACCACCGCCGGCGTGGCCTATGACGCGCAGTTCGGCGGCGGCAACCGCCAGCAGTCGGGCCTGCTGAAGCTGGCCGTGCGCTTCTAGGGCAACGCCGCGAGACCGCGGGCGTCGCGATGGCGGCGCCCGCCGCGCCGGGAACACCCGCGCGCATTGCGCTACAGTGCGGGGGGCAGGCGGAATCCGGCCATCCGGATATCCGCCCTGCGCATCCATGATCTCTTCGGCCTGGCGCGGCAACCCCGCCCGCGAGGCCGCGAACCCATGCCCCCAGGAAAAGCACAGTAGTGAACGACACCCACATGCCGGACGACGGCGACTTCGAAGACCGCAAGGAACAGGGCGCCACGCTGTGGCGCGACGACGGCTGGACCGCCCGCATCATCAAGAACGAAGACGACGACGGCTGGGCCGTCGAGATGACCCTGGACGGGCAGGCCGAACCGGCCCTGGTGGGTCCGTGGACCATGGGCCGCGACAAGAAGAACCCCAAGCCGCTGGACACCCCCGCCTTCCACACCCTGGTCAAGACCGCCAACGAAGTCCTGCGCCGTCACGAACAGCAATTGCACGCGACGCTGCACAAGAGCGTGAAGATTGATGCCGCCGCCGGCCGCGTCACCGTCAAGCTGGATATCGTGCCAGACGAGGACGAGCCCTATGCCGTGCTCAGCGCCTACGACGAATCGGGCGAACAGCTAGCCGAAATCCACGTGGCGCCTACCTACAAGCTGAGCGTGCAACGGGCCTCGGAATGGGCCCGCGGCGGATTCGGGCGCGAGGGCTGACGCACCGGCAAGCGGCGGACCGCCCTTCGCCCCGCCCTTTCCCGTCCCCCGATACAAGGGCCGGGAAACGGCCGCCAACGCCGCTCAATGGCCAGTGCTGTCGCCCTGGCGGCTGGCCTCGAACAGGAACCAGGTGCGCCGCTCGGTCTCGTCGATCCAGTTCTCGATGAGGCTGGAGCTGGCGATGTCGCGGTGCTCGTCGGTCACGTTATGGGCCTCGCGCAGCGTCGCCGCCAGGGTCTTGTTGTCTTCGCGCAGCTCGGCCAGCATGTCCAGCGGCTGCACATAATCGGCATCGTTATCGGCAATGCGCTGGGTACGCGAGATATGGCCGATGGAACGCAGCGTGGTGCCGCCAATCTTGCGAATGCGCTCGGCGATGGGATCGGTCATCGCGAACAACTGGTCGCCCTGCTCGTCCAGCAACAGGTGGTAGTCGCGAAAGTGCGGCCCGCTGACATGCCAATGGAAGTTCTTGGTCTTCAGGTACAGCGCGAACACGTCGGCCAGCACCTGGTTCAGCACCGCCGAGATATCGCGGGTGGCCGCGGCGGCCAGGTCGGTGGGGGTCGCCAGCGGGCGCTTGCGCAGCGTCTTCGCCGCCTTGGTGGTCTTCGCATTCAGTTTCTTGGCCATGAATCGCAGCTCCTGGAAATGATTCGGAAAACACGCGCGGCGCGATCGTTCGCACCGCGACACCCAGGGTAATGCCGCACGTGTGCTTTGGCAAAGACAAAGGTCAAACCCAAGCCGGACTGGCGTCAAGCTGAATGGACGCGCCTGCGCGGACGTGACGCCGGCACTAGTCCGGCAGGACCTTGCCTCCCTCCCCACGGCCGCCCAAAAAGGCGCCGCGCGCCCCGAGCGCCCGCGCCAGTGTCTCGAACACACGCGCATCGGTGGACTGGGCCACGTTGAAGCGCAGGCAGTCGCCCGCGCTCAATGACACGCTGAAGGCGTTGCCCGGCGCCAGCACCACGCCGTCGCGCAGGCAGGCGCGCGCCACGGTGGCCGCGTCAATGCCGGCCGGCAGGCGGCACCACAGGAACATGCCGGCCTTCGGCTGCAGCCACGGCACGATGCCGAGCGTCGCCAGCCGCGCCGCGGTCTGCTCGCGCTCCTCGGCCAGCCGCTGGCGCACCCATTCCATGTGCTTGCGGTAGCCGCTGTCGGTCAGGGTGCGGAACACCACGTCGGCCGCCAGCCGCCCGCCGCCGAAGGTGGTGGCGATCTTCAGGTCGGCCAGGCTGTCGATCCAGTCGGCCCGCGCCGCGATGAAACCGCAGCGCAGCGAGGCCGAGATGGTCTTGGAAAAACTGCCGATCTGGATCACCCTCGACAGGCCGTCGAACGCAGCCAGCCGCGGCGCCGGCATGTGCTCGAAGTCGGCGAAGATGTCGTCTTCGACGATCACCAGCCCGGCGCCGTCGGCGGCCTTGAGCAGCCGGTGCGCCACCAGTGGCGACAGCGTCGCGCCGGTGGGGTTGTGGATGCCCGAATTGGTGATGTACAGGCGCGGCGCGTGTTCGCGCAGCGCCGCTTCGAAACGCGCCACGTCCGGTCCCTGTGGCGTATACGGCACGCTGACCACGCGGGCCCGGTGTGCCTTGAGCAGGGCGTGGAAGTTGAAATAGCAGGGATCGTCGACCAGCACGGTATCGCCCGGTTCCAGCAGGAAGCGGCAGATCAGGTCGATCGCCTGAGTGCCGGACTCGGTCAGCATGAGCTGCTCGGGCGCGGCTTCGATGCCGGCGGCGGTCAGGCGCCGCGACAGCACCTGGCGCAGTCCGGGATGGCCGAGGGGCGTGGCGTATTCGGTCAATTCCAGAGAATCGGCCTTGGCCAGCGCGCGCAGGGCGCGGCGGATGCCGGGCTCGTACATCCAGTCGCCCGGCAGCCACCCGCAGCCGGGCCGCAGCGCGCCGGGCGCGGCCTCCAGCGACTGGCGCGAGACCCACAGCGGATCGATGTCGCGGTCCAGCTTGGGGCCGATCTCGGTCAGCGCCAGCGGCGCCACCGGGCCGGCGACGTAGAAACCCGACCCCGGCCGCGACGTGATGCTGCCTTCGGCCGCCAGGCGTTCATAGGCCTCGACCACGGTCGACACCGACACCCCCATGGCCCCGGCCTGCGCCCGCACCGACGGCAGGCGAGCGCCCGGCGAATAGGCTCGCGATGCGATGCGCGACCGCACCTGCGCCATGACCGCCTCGATCCGAGTGCCGCCCGATTTCACTACGCCTCCATCCGTATTGGACTGTTATGCATAACAGTTATTTTTAATTGTACTGGACTGTGTCTGGGGAATCCGGCGCCCGGGTGATTCACTGAAGGCTTTGCGCGGAGCAGCGGATGGACAAGGCAACGAGAGGCTGGATCAATGGTTTCATCGGCGTGGCGATCTTCGCCGGTTCCCTGCCGGCGACCCGGGTGGCGGTGGCGCAACTCGACCCCATCTTCCTGACCGGCGCCCGTGCCACCATCGCCGCCCTGCTGGGCTGGGCCCTGCTGCGGTTGCTGCGCCAGCGGCGACCGCGCCGCGCGGACCTGCCCGCCCTGGCGCTGACGGCGGTCGGCGTGGTGCTGGGCTTTCCGCTGCTCACGGCGCTGGCGCTGCGGCACGTCACCTCGGCCCATTCGATCGTGTTCCTCGGCCTGCTGCCGCTGTCCACGGCCGTGTTCGCGGTGCTGCGCGGCGGCGAACGGCCACGGCCGGCGTTCTGGCTGTTCTCGGTGGCGGGCGCGGCTTTCGTGGCGGGCTACGCGTTGATGGACGGGCTGGATGTTTCGCTCAAGGGCGACTTGCTGATGCTGGCCGCCATCGTGGTCTGCGGCATGGGCTACGCCGAAGGCGCCAGGCTGTCGCGCACGCTCGGCGGCTGGCAGGTCATCAGTTGGGCGCTGGTGCTGTCGCTGCCGGTGATGCTGCCGCTGGCGCTGTTCACCTGGCCGGCCTCGTTCGCGCAGGTCAGCGCGGCCGGCTGGATCGGCCTGGCCTATGTGTCGCTGTTCAGCATGCTGATCGGTTTCGTGTTCTGGTATCGCGGCCTGGCCCAGGGCGGCATCGCCGCGGTGGGACAGTTGCAGCTATTCCAGCCTTTCATGGGCCTGGGACTGGCGGCGCTGCTGCTGCGCGAGCCGGTAAGCTGGACCATGCTGCTGGTGACGCTGGCGGCGGTGATCTGCGTGGCCGGGGCCAGGAAGCACGCCCGCTGAGCACGGATTGCGCCACACGCGCCCGATGCCGCCAGTGCCTGGCGGTCGCACCCCCCCTGGCGCCAGCGAAAAAAAGCGCCGGCCAAAGCCGGCGCCTTTGCATTGCGGTCGGCCCGCGCGGCACTGCGTCAGCAGCAGCCGATGCGTTTCTTGCCGCCATAGCGGGCATCCTGGCGTTCGCGGAAGAAGGCCTCGTAGCTCATCGGCTCCTGATCCGGATGGGTGCGCCGCATGTGCTCGACGTAGGTTTCGTAGTCGGGCACGCCGACCATCAACCGCAGGGTCTGCCCGAGGTAGCGGCCGGCGGCGCCGGCCGCTGAAGTCATGTTGGAAAACAGCATGGCGGCGCCTCCTGGCGTCAGTCCGCGCCGGCGGCCACGGCCGGCAGGGTTTCATAGGGCGTCTCGCGCGCGGTCGGTTGGTTCTCGGCGCGGGCGCGCTGCACCGAGCGGATGCCGAACACCACGATGCTGACCACCACGAACATGAAAATCGCGCACAGGCCGGCGTTGATGTAGTCGTTGAACACCACGCGCGACATTTGCGCCAGCGACTTGGCCGGAGCCAGCACCTTGCCTTCGGCGATGGCGGCGTTGTACTTGGCCGCGTGCGCCAGGAAGCTGACCTTGGGATCGGCATGGAACAGCTTCTGCCAGCCGGCGGTCAGCGTGCACGCCAGCAGCCACAGCGTCGGCAACACGGTGACCCAGGCGTAGCGGTCGCGCTTCATCTTGAACAGCACCACGGTGCCGAGCGTCAGCGCGATCGCGGCCAGCATCTGGTTGGCGATGCCGAACAGCGGCCACAGCGTGTTGATGCCGCCCAGCGGGTCGACCACGCCCTGGTACAGGAAGTAGCCCCAGGCCGCCACGCACAGTCCGGTGGCGATCAGGTTGGCGGGCAGCGACTCGGTGCGCTTGAGCGACGGCGCGAAGGTGCCCAGCAGGTCCTGCAGCATGAAGCGGCCCGCGCGGGTGCCGGCGTCCACCGCCGTCAGGATGAACAGCGCTTCGAACAGGATCGCGAAGTGGTACCAGAACGCCATCATGCTGGGGCCGCCGATGGCCTGGTGCAGGATGTGCGCCATGCCCACGGCCAGCGTCGGCGCGCCGCCGGCGCGCGAGATGATGGTGCTTTCGCCCACGTCCTTGGCGGTCTGCACCAGGTCGGCCGGCGTCACCACGAAGCCCCAACTGGACACCACCTGGGCGACCTGGTCAGGGGTGGTGCCGATGACGGCCGCGGGGCTGTTCATGGCGTAGTAGATGCCCGGCTCGATCACGCAGGCGGCCACCAGCGCCATGATGGCGACGAACGATTCCATCAGCATGCCGCCGTAGCCGATATAGCGGGCCTGGGTTTCGTTCTCGATCAGCTTGGGCGTGGTGCCCGACGAGATCAGCGCATGGAAGCCGGACACCGCGCCGCAGGCGATGGTGATGAACAGGAACGGGAACAGGTTGCCCGACCACACCGGGCCGGAGCCGTCCACGAACTGCGTCAGCGCCGGCATTTTCAGCTCGGGCGCGACCACCACGATGCCGATGGCCAGGCCGACGATGGTGCCGATCTTCAGGAAGGTCGACAGATAATCGCGCGGCGCGAGCAGCAGCCACACCGGCAGCACCGAGGCGATGAAGCCGTAGACGATCAGGATCCAGGTCAGGCCCTTGCCGTCGAAGTCGAACATCGGGCCGATCACCGGATGCGCGGCCACATCCTGGCCGAACACGATGGCGGCCATCAGGCCGACGAAGCCGATGATGGACACCTCGCCGATCTTGCCCGGGCGGATGTAGCGCAGGTACACGCCCATGAAGAGCGCGATGGGAATGGTGACGGCCACCGTGAAGGTGCCCCACGGCGAGTGCGTCAGCGCCTTGACCACGATCAGCGCCAGCACTGCCAGGATGATGACCATGATCATGAAGGCGCCGAACAGTGCGATCACGCCCGGAATCCTGCCCAGCTCGGACTTGAC
Source organism: Achromobacter sp. 46006 (assembly GCF_059761975.1). NCBI lineage: Bacteria > Pseudomonadati > Pseudomonadota > Betaproteobacteria > Burkholderiales > Alcaligenaceae > Achromobacter > Achromobacter sp. 46006. The sequence goes on along the minus strand of NZ_JCBANN010000062.1, from coordinate 15,687 downwards.
CAGGTCGCCCAGCGAGCGGCCATCGCGGCGCGTCGAGATGAACAGGATGGTGAAGTCCTGCACGGCGCCGGCGAACACCACGCCGGCCAGGATCCACAGCATGCCCGGCAGGTAGCCCATCTGCGCGGCCAGCACCGGGCCGACCAGCGGGCCGGCGCCAGCGATGGCGGCGAAGTGGTGGCCGAACAGCACGTGCTTGTTGGTCGGCACGTAGTCCAGGCCGTCGTTGTACTTCCAGGCCGGCGTCATGCGCGTCGGATCAAGGCGGAACACCTTGTTGGCGATGAAGCGGCTGTAATAACGATAGGCGATCAAGTACACGCAGACGGCGGCGATCACCACCCATAGCGCGTTGATGGTCTCCCCTCTGGCCAGCGCCACGGTGCCGAGCGCGAACGCGCCCAGTACCGCAACCGCCAGCCAGACCAGGTGCTGACCCAGTCCCTTACTGCTGGTTTGCATAAGTGCTCCTCTTGCCTCCCGCCATGCTTTTGGCGTGCAACGCTTTTTTCGTCCCGCGGGCAGGCAGACTCGTTGTTGTGGGGTGGCGGACGCAAGCGTCCGCGCGGCGTCCGGTCGACGCGGGCGTTAGTATTTCGGTTTGCCCCGGACCCAACAAGCGCGGAACTACGCAAGCACGCTACGTGTTACTACGGAATGCGCCGCAGCATATTCCCCGCCGGGATCGTAAAATCGGCGGCGCGAACTCATGTCCGGCCTGGGCCCTTTTTTCTTGATGCACCGCAACACGCGCATTCGGCGCTGATACAAATCCCCTGATGAAGCTGCGCCTGAAAATCCTGCTGCTGGCCGCCGTCCCCCTGCTGGTGGCGCTGGCGGCCATTGCCGTGGCCGTCTACGTGCAGGGCCTGCAACTGGCCCAGCGCGAGAAAGAGGTGGTGGAAAGCGCCTGGCTCGGCAGCAAGGAAAGCGAGCTGCGCCACTACGTCAGCCTGGCCTACAGCGCGATTGCCCCGTTGCAGGACGCCAGCGACGGCGATGCCGCCCGCGAGCGCGCGCTGGCGCTGCTGGCGCAGATGGAATTCGGCCACGACGGCTATTTCTTCGTCTACGACCTGAAGGGCAGGAACCTGATGCACCCGCGCCAGCCCGAACTGGTCGGCCAGGATCTCTGGAACCTGCGCGACACCCAGGGGCAGCCGGTGATCCAGAACCTGCTGGCCGCCGCCCGCCGCGGCGGCAGCCAGGGCGAGGCCGTGCACTACCAGTGGGAAAAGCCCTCGACCCACCAGATGGTGGAAAAGCTCGGTTACGTGGTGGTGCTGGAACGCTGGGGCTGGATGCTCGGCACCGGCATCTACCTGGACGACGTCGAGCAGGCGCTGGCGCACATCGACGCCGCCGCCCAGGCCAACATCCGCAACATGTTCGCCTGGGTCGCCGGCATCGCCGCGGTCTCGATCCTGGGGGTGGCGGCTTGCGGCCTGGCTCTCAATATCAGCGACCACCGCCAATCCGATGCCAAGCTGCGGCTGATGGCACAGCAACTGGTGCGCTCGCAGGAAGACGAACGGGCACGCCTGTCGCGCGAGCTGCACGACGGCATCAGCCAGGTGCTGGTGTCGATCAAGCTGGCGCTGGAGGCCGCGCGCGAACGGGTACGCCAGGCCCTGGGCGCCGAGCCGCGCGCGCTGGCCCACATCGACACGCCGCTGGGCGGCGCGCTCGACCGCCTCAATACCGCATTGGGCGAGGTGCGCCGCATCTCGCACAACCTGCGCCCCACCCTGCTGGACGACCTGGGCCTGCCGGCCGCGCTGGAGCACCTGGGCCGCGAATTCGCCGGCGCCAGCCAGCACGGCGCCGCCTCCTTGACCGTGCGATTGTCGACCCAGGGCGAGCCGGTGAAGCTGCCCGAGGCCTACGCCACCGCCCTGTTCCGCGTCGCCCAGGAAGCCCTGACCAACGTGGCGCGCCACGCCGGCGCGCGCCGCGCCGACCTGACCCTGGCCTACACCGACCGCGACCTGCGCCTGACCATCCGCGACGACGGCCGCGGCTTCGACTACGCCGAAGTGCAGCAGGACCCGCGGCGCGGCATCGGCCTGCGCAACATGCGCGAGCGCATGACCGCGCTGTCCGGCAGCCTCGTTTTCGATACATCCGGCCAGGGCACCACCCTGCAGGCCTGGCTGCCGTTGCCGCCGCCCTTCTCCGACGCCTCCGACGCTTCCCGACCCGCATGACCGACCCTGGCTCCCCCATCCGACTGTTGCTGATCGACGACCACCCGCTGGTGCGCGACGGCCTGCGCCTGCGCCTGGAAACCGTGCCCCACCTGCAGGTGGTGGGCGAAGCCGGCAACGCCGCCGCCGCGCTGGCCTTTTTGCAAGCCTGCGTGGCCGAGGATCCGCAGGGCGGCACCCTGCCGCAACTGGTGCTGATGGACCTGAACATGCCGGGCGTGGGCGGCCTGGAACTGACCGGCCAACTGCACGAGCGCTATCCGCAGATCGCGGTGCTGGTGCTGTCGATGCACGACAACCCCGAATACATGTTGCAGGCGGTGCGCGCCGGCGCCCGCGGCTACCTGCTCAAGGACGAACCGGCCCAGGAGATCCTGGCCGCCATCGACACGGTCATGACCGGTCGCAGCTACTTCAGCGCCGCCGTGTCGCTGCGCCTGTCGCAGGCCAGCGCCCCCGCCACCCTGCTGACGCAGCGCGAGCGCGACGTGCTGCGCCACATCGCCAGCGGCCACGCCAACAAGCAGATCGCCCAGGCGCTGGGCCTGTCGGTGCGCACGGTCGAAACCCACCGCCTGAACATCAAGCGCAAGCTGGGCATCGACGGCCAGGCCGAACTGATCAAGTACGCGGTGGAGAACCGCGGCATATAACCCCATTGGCCGCCGGGTTTCCCGGGTGCGGAAGGCGCCGGCGCTGGGGTAGACTTGCGTGTTCATCGCCGTTGCCGGCGCGCAGCCTCTGGAGTCCCCCAATGTCATTGGAAACGCACTACACCGCCATTCTCGAAGCCCTGGGGGAAGATCCGTCCCGCGAAGGCCTGGCCGACACGCCGGCGCGCGCGGCCAAGGCCATGCGCCACTTGTGCCGCGGCTACCACCAGAACCTGGACGAAATCGTCAACGGCGCGCTGTTCACGTCCGACACCCGCGAGATCGTGCTGGTCAAGAACATCGAGCTGTATTCGCTCTGTGAACACCACATGCTGCCTTTCATCGGCAAGGCGCATGTGGCCTATCTGCCCAACGGCAAGGTGCTGGGCCTGTCGAAGGTGGCGCGCATCGTCGAGATGTACGCCCGCCGCCTGCAGATCCAGGAAAACCTCAGCCGCCAGGTGGCCGAGGCGGTGCAGTCCGTCACCGGCGCCGCCGGCGTGGCCGTTGTGATCGAGGCCCAGCACATGTGCATGATGATGCGCGGCGTCGAAAAGCAGAATTCGTCCATGGTCACCTCGGTGATGCTGGGCGAATTCCACCAAAACCCGTCGACCCGCGCCGAATTCCTCAGCCTGATCCGCTGAACGCCCCCGCATCACCAGTAGCGGCCGTCCCCAAGGGGACGGTTTTTTTGCGCATTCTCCGCCAAAAAGACTAGGGCCCGCCAGAACCGACGGCCCCGCACAAGAACGCCCGCCCTCCGTCCCACCGCCGGGCCGCCCCAAGGTGGGACAGCCCCCTTGGGGGGCAGCAAGCGCGTAGCGCGCGGCGTGGGGGGTCCCACCGCCGGGCCGCCCCAAGGTGGGACAGCCCCCTTGGGGGGCAGCAAGCGCGCAGCGCGCGGCGTGGGGGGTCCCACCGCCGGGCCGCCCCAAGGTGGGACAGCCCCCTTGGGGGGCAGCAAGCGCGTAGCGCGCGGCGTGGGGGTCCCAATAATCCCTATTGGCTCCTATCGAATACGGCATCTGGCCCTAGCGCTGTGGCTCCATCCGGGCAAACTGGCACCACTGGCCGCACCGGCACAAGCCGGTCGCGTCGGGGCGCGGCCCATTCCCTATCGGAGCTCACCATGAACGCGATTTACCGCCTCATCCGCCGTGGCATCCTCGCCGGCCTGGCCGCCGCCACCCTGCTGGCCGCGCCCGCCCATGCCCAGACCCGCCTGACCGTCGGCTACCAGCTCATCGTCGGCCCCTTCCTCACGGCCATTGCCGACGGCAGCTTCGATGCCGCCCTCAAAGAGGCCGGCTACCAGGTCGACTGGCGCCAGTTCACCTCGGGCGGCGACATTTCCACCGCCCTGGCTTCGGGCAACGTGCCGGTCGGCGTGCTCGGCTCCACCGGCATCACCTCGGCCGCCACCCGCGGCGTCGACCTGGAACTGTTCTGGGTCCTGGACAACATCGGCAAATCGGAGGCGCTGGTGGCGCGCAACGGCTCGGGCATCAACGGCACCGCCGACCTGAAGGGCAAGCGCGTCGCCACGCCGTTCGTGTCGACCTCGCACTTCCACCTGCTGGTGGGGCTGGAACAGGTCTGGAAGATCAACCCGCGCGACGTGCGCATCCTGAACATGCAGCCGCCGCAGATCGTCGCCGCCTGGCAGCGCGGCGACATCGACGCCGCCTACGTCTGGCCGCCCGCCCTGACCGAGATCGAGAAGACGGGCAAGGTCATCGCCGACTCCGAAGCCATCGGCCGCGCCAGCGTGCCGACCTTCGACGGCCTGGTGGTGGACCGCGCCTGGGCCGCCAAGAACCCCAAGTTCATGGCCGCCTTCACCGCCGTGCTGGCCAAGTCGTACGCCGCCTATCGCGCCAACCCGGCCGCCTGGACCGCCGATTCGGCCAAGGTCAAGAGCATCGTCAAGCTGATCGGCGGCAAGCCCGACGACGTGGCCGCCGCGCTCAAGCTGCTGACGTTCCCAACCGCCCAGGAACAGGCATCGCCCGAATGGCTGGGCGGCGGCAAGGAATCGGGCGCGGCGCGCGCCTTCGCCGCCAGCGCGAAATTCCTGAAGGACCAGAAGCAGATCGACAAGGCGCTGGCCGACTACAGCGCCCATGTCACCGACCAGTACGCCAAAGCGGCCGCCAAATAGCCGCGGCGATGCGCCGGGCGCGCCGCAAGCCGCGCCCGGTCCCGGCGCCCGCCTGGCCGCGGGCGTCGCACCATGCAAGGGGACCCCGCATGACTCCACCCGCCACGCCCGCCGCGCAGGCCCTGCGCGCGGACCACGTCAGCGTCACCTACCCCGGCCTGCACGACAGCGGACCGGTGATCGCGCTGCAGGACGTCAACCTGACCATCGAACCCGGCGAATTCGTCGTCGCGCTGGGCGCCTCCGGCTGCGGCAAGACCACGCTGCTTAGCCTGTTGGCCGGGTTCCTGTCGCCTACCGACGGCGAGATCACCTTGGGCGGCAGGCCCATCACCGGCCCCGGCGCCGACCGCGGCGTGGTGTTCCAGAAGCACGCGCTGCTGCCCTGGCTGAACGTGCTGGAGAACACCGAATTCGGCCTCAAGCTGCAAGGCGTGGACAAGGAGACCCGCCGCGCCCGCGCCCGTCGCAACCTGGAGCTGGTGGGCCTGAAGGACTTTCACCGCCACATGATCTATCAGTTGTCCGGCGGCATGCAGCAACGCGTCGGCATCGCCCGCGCCCTGACCTGCGATCCGGCCATGCTGCTGATGGACGAGCCGATGGCGGCGCTGGACGCGCTGACGCGCGAGACTATCCAGGAGCTGCTGCTGGATATCTGGCGCCAGACCGGCAAGATGTTCTTCTTCATCACCCATAGCGTGGAAGAGGCGCTGTTCCTGGGCTCGCGGCTGATCGTCATGTCGCCGCGCCCCGGACGCATCACCCACACCTTCCAGCCGGACTTCAACCGGCGCTACCTGGAGACGCGCGATGGCCGCGGCATCAAATCAAGTCCCGACTTCATCGCCATGCGCGAGCAAGTCCTCGGCATCATCTATGGCGACGAGCTTGCCGCCGCCGACGCGCAGGCCGTCCATGCCTAGCGGCCTGGGCGGCCGCCGGCCCGCCGCGCCCGGCAAGGTGTATGGCGCGCCGGGCGCCGGCTACAGCGGCCACATCAGCCTGCTGACCAGCATCGCGCTGCTGGCGCTGTGGTTCCTGGCCACCAACGCCGGCTGGGTCAAGCCGCTGTTCCTGCCGTCGCCGCAGGCGGTATACGGCAAGTTCGTGTCCGCCATGACCGAGGGCGTGGCCAACTCGACCCTGGCCGAGCACGCCCTGGCCAGCCTGACGCGGGTGTTTTCCGCATTCTTCCTGGCCTGCGCCACCGCCATTCCGGTCGGCATCCTGATGGGCGTGAACCGCTACGCCCGCGGCATCTTCGATCCGCCGATCGAGTTCTACCGCCCGCTGCCGCCGCTGGCCTACCTGCCGCTCATCATCATCTGGTTCGGCATCGGCGAGTTCCCCAAGATCCTGCTGATCTATCTGGCCATCTTCGCGCCCATGGCAATCGCCGCGCGGGCCGGCGTGCGCTCGGTGTCGATCGAGCAGATCCACGCCGCCTACGCCATGGGCGGCAGCCGCATGCAGATCGTCTGGCACGTGATCCTGAAGGCCGCCATGCCCGAGATCTTCACCGGCATGCGCATCGGCATCGGCGTGGGCTGGACCACGCTGGTGGCCGCCGAAATGGTGGCGGCGGACCGCGGGCTGGGCTTCATGGTGCTGAACGCCGCGCAGTTCCTGGCCAGCGACACGGTCATCATGGGCATCATCGTGATCGGCGTGTTCGCGTTCGCGTTCGATCTGCTGGTGCGGTATCTGGAGAGGTTCGCGATTCCGTGGAAGGGGCGGATCTGAACGCTGGTTCACCGGGCGCGGCGCGATGCCGCGCCCTACCAGTGATAGCCGATATCGATCTCACCGCCATAACCATGCCGGTGCTGACTGCCCACCTCGCCCGCCAGTTGCGCGGACAGCGTGACCGCCTTGCCCAGAACACCATGCACGCCCGCGGCCAGTTCCATCGCGTCCCGCATGGGCGCGGCTTCGAACTCGTTCGGCCCCATCCGCACCGAAGGCCCATCGCCGCGATGCAGCCAATCGACCTCCAGGTAGGGCTGCACGGCAGAACGGCCGTCGCCGGATGCAACCCCGGAATAGAGGCGCACCCCGCTACGCGCAAGCCAGGTGTTTTCCGTGGCGCCAGCAATACGCGAGCCCGGCAAAGAGGCAGCCTGCGCGTCATAGTGACTGTATGCCACCTGCACCTTCGGTTGCACCACCAGGCTGCCCAACGCCGAGCCGGCGGCGAACGGATGAAGCGCGTATCCGGTCTCGAACGCCGAGGTCCACGTGTCGGCGCGGTAGCGCGCCGATCCCAGTTCACTGCCAAGCTGGTTGGTGTAGCGGCCATACTGCAGCGAGACATCGGCATAGGCTCCCACGCGGGTCAGGTCATCCTGGTAGACGGTGGCGTAGGCGCCCACTGAATAGCCGGACACCTTGCCACGCGCGCTTATCCGTACCGGCCGGGATGCGCCCGCCGGCAGAATCGTGGCGAGCGAGCGCACACGCGCCTCGCCATAGCCGCCCATCACGCCCGCATGGATCGCCGCCTCTTCACCCAAAAAGGCGTGCAGCAGGTCGCCGCCCATCTGCAACACCGAGCTATCGATGGCGATGTCATCGTCGCCGTCGCGCATGCGCATGCCATTGTCCCGTCGCGCCACGACCCGCGTCCAGGTTCCCTGGCCATCAGCCGCGGCGGCCGTCGCCCGATCCTGCATGCCATGCATGAAGAACCGCTGGCTGGCAATCTGGTTGCCGACGTACGCACCACTCTCGGGAGAGATGTTCCTGATGCGGCCGTTCGCGGGCCCCGCCGCGGCCCCGGCATTGGCGCCGGCTTGCGCGGCCCCGTCTGAAGGCGCCAAGGGCGGTATCGATTCCTGCGGCGTCCCGTATGCCGACGTCAGATACCAGTCGGCGGCGACGCCCCCTTTGCCTCCGCGCGCCAGGCTGTATTCATAGCCGTTCACGGCCAGCGTGCCCGAACTGGCGCGAAATCCGGTCGAGCCGGCGTCCAGGTGAAACGCATTGGCCGTTGTGGTGCCGCCATTCACGGTCTGCACCAGCCGTATGCCCTGCCGCGTCTGGCCGCCGCTGCCTCCCGCGTCGACGATCCGCAGCGCGGTATCGCCCGTCGTGCTGCCGCCGTTGATGACCAGCCGGTCCGTGGGCGATGCATCATCGCCCATGCGCGTATTCAGCACCAGCAGGCCGCCTCCCACGTAATGGTCGACCGTCACGGTCTTGAAGCCGCCGGAGGCGCCGGGAGCAACGAAGGCAACGGTACCGGCATTGTCCAACGTCGCCAGCGAGGAGTCGCCGCGCACGCGCCAAGTGCTGGACGCATCCAACGCCAGCCGGGCCACACGCGCCCCCTTGCGCTCGACCAGCGCGCCCGTCAGCGTCGATCCACGCGCGAGCGCGATATCGGCGGTGCCGCTCTCCATGAGTACGTCACCCGTCAGTTGCGAGGCCATCGCGTTTAATCCGACCCTGCCCGTGGCGATATCGATGGGCGTGGTCGTGCCGGCTGGAACGCGCACCCCAGCCTGCTCAGTCGACTGTGAATGCAGCAGGATGCCGCTATCGCTCGCGCCGCCGGCGCGTCCCGTGATCGTCGCCGAATCCAGTGTGAACTGATGGTCGCCCCCGGCCGTCATCAGGCCGGCGCCGTCCTGCATTTCGATGCGGCTGCCCGCGGACAGCGAAATGCTATTGCGAGTGCCCGGCGCGGAAGCATAGCTGGCGATGCCCCAGGCATGGCGGCCGACGACATCGAGCCGGGTCGCATCCAGGCGCAGGCTGCCGTTGTCCATGACCTCGGCGCCGTTGCCGCTAGCGGTGACCTTGCTGCCGGTCGCCGCTAGCTGGGCTCCCCCTCCCCTCACGAACAGGCCGGTCGTCGCGCCACCGTGCGTGACAATCGAAACGTCGTCCAGGTCGAGGCGTCCGCCCGCGTTTTCCACCAGCGCGCCAAAGGCCTGGTCGCCGAAGGTCTCGATGCGCGTGCGTGTCGCGCTGATGCTGGCGGGTCCCCCCTGGTCCGCGGCGACCTTCAATCCGTGACTGGCCTGGCCCTGCGTGACAATCTCGGCATCCCGCACGAGCATCGAGCCCCTCGTGACCAACGCACCCACGGTTGTCGTGTCCGGGGCGCCCGCATTGATCACGTTGGCGTCGACCGTCATCACGCCGGTCGGGCTCGACACTTCGAGCGCGGCGCCCGGTCCGCTGTAGTTGATCGGCACCGCCGGCAGCAGCGTCAGTTGTTGGACGGTGGATTTTTCCGTGATCTTCAATGGCGCGGCATGCGCCCGGGGGGCTAGCGCGAACAGGGCGGCGCCGAGTGCGGCCAGCAAGAACGGAATGGGGCGGGACGACATGACGATAGGCTCCGGGCTCCCGCGGCCAGGCCGCCCCCTTGCTACGCCATCATTCACGCTGGACTGGCGTAACAGAGTATCGAGAGTGCTCGCAATGGAGTCATGCGTTGTTCAAGACGCCATGTTCCAAGAAACCGCTTGTCGGCAATATCAGACAGTTCCTAAACTCCGATTGTTTGTGCCATGCGTGCCCGTCCTGTCGCATGAAACAGTATTGCGGCGCTAGAACGCGGCCGGTCCGATAGCCGTAAGTCAGTGCGCCCAGGGAGTCTCTCGAATGGAGCGTGTCATGCGCCGCCTGCTTTTGGCCCTTGTCGTCGCGAGCGCGGCGGCCGCCTTGCCTGCATGCCCCGCGCGGGCTGGCGCCCCGATACAGATCAGCGTCATGGCCTCCGGGGTGGACGCCTTCGACGAAAAGTACACGCGCGCGGTGATCCGCCCGTTCGAGGCACAGCATCCCGACATCCAGGTCAGCTACTACCCAGTGCGCGATTCGCGCAATGCCATGTCGGTACTGCGTTCGCAAAGAATGGGACCACGGATCGACGTGGTTATCCTGGACCCCGCCAACGCGCGCCAGGCCCAGCGCGAGGGCCTCATCACGCCCATGGATCCGCGGCTGATTCCCAATGCCGCGGACCTGGGCCCGCTGGGCCGCGAGCTTGGTCTGTGGGCGTTGCCCGCGATGCACGACACCATGAACCTGGTCTACGCCGAGTCGGCATTTTCCAGACCGCCCGCCAGTTGGCGCGAGATGTGGGACCCGAAGTACCGCGGCAAGCTCACCATCGCGGCCAACGCCGGACTCGACGGCAGCATGATCGCGCTGACACTGCTGGCGAACCGCCTTGCGGGGATGCCAGACAACGCCGCGAGTTTCGAACCGGGCTTCGCCTACCTGGAACAGCTCGGGCCCAATGTCCTGACCTGGACGCCCCGTCCCAGCCAGTACTGGCTGGTCGCCCACCGCCAGGCACTGCTGGCGGTGGGCTGGAATTCCCGCAGCGAAACCCACAAGGCCACGCTGGAGGGCTATGCCACGACAGTACCCACGGAAGGCACGGTCGTCGTGACGCTCATGATCGCCCAGGTGGCGGACCGCCCCAACAGCGAGGCCGCGCAGGCCTTCATCAATTATTCGCTGAGCCCGCAGGCGCAGCAGGCCTTCGCGCAAGCCATGTTCTATGCGCCATCGAATCAGAAGACCCAGGTCAGCGACGCCGTGCGGGCCCGTATTCCGCTGCTGTCCCCCGATGTCGCCGCCTCCGTGATCCCGGTGGACTGGACCGGATTCTCGCCCGAACAGCTTGGCGCGATGGTGGCCGCCTGGCAGACCCGTATCATGCGGACGGCGCGGTAACATCGCGCTGCACCAGCCTTGCCAACGCCAGCGCGCCGCCGGCAGGCCGGCGCGGTACCTGCGCCCCAACGCCCATGGAGAATCGCGCATCCGACCTGGATTAACGGACGGCTGCCGTTCCATTTTTCCATCAGCGTGTTCAAGCCGGAATCCCCGGCAGGGCAATCCCGCATTCCTTTCGTCCATGCCGCTCCTCTATCCTGGGGGTTCCGTCCCTGGTCATGTCTGGCGCCTCGCGCCCGCGCCCGCGCCGGCCGGGACGCGCCGCCACTACAAGGAGCCGCCATGTCCAGCCAGGCCTCGATGCTCAAGCCGGTGTTGTGGGAACGCCTGTTCGAACGCGAAAGCGCCCCCAACCTCAGCCTGCAGGGCCGCGTACGGCAGATGCTGGTGTCGGCGATCCTCAGCGGCCACCTGCCGCCTGGCGCGCCGGTGCCGTCCAGCCGCTACCTGGCCGACCAGTTGCGCATCGCCCGCAACACCGTGGTGTTCGCCTACCAGCAACTGGTCAGCGAAGGCTACCTGGAATCGCGCGAACGCAGCGGCCATTTCGTCCACGACGGCGTGCTCGACGGCCGCGCCACGCCCCCGCCCGCGGACATGGATGCGGCGCCGTCGGCCGATCACGTGCGCTGGGAAGAACGGCTGCGCTTTCGCCCCAGCCGCCAGCGCAACATCGTCAAGCCGCGCGACTGGCAGAAGCAGCCCTACCCCTTCGTCTATGGCCAATTCGACCAGGACCTGTTCCCCACCGCCGAGTGGCGCGAATGCTGCATCAAGGCCCTGTCGGTGCTGGACATCCGCAGTTGGGCGCCCGACCTCATCACCCATGACGACACCGCGCTGATCGAGCAGATCCGCACCCAGGTGCTGCCGCGCCGCGGCGTGTGGGCCGATGCCGAGGAAATCGTCATCACGGTCGGCGCCCAGCACGCGCTCTACCTGCTGGCGGATCTACTGGTCAACGACGACACCGTGGTCGGCATGGAAGACCCCGGCTACCCCGATGCGCGCAACATTTTCGCCAGCCATACCCGGCACCTGCTGCCGTTGCCGGTGGACGACCAGGGCCTGCGCACCGGCACCCACCTGCTGGGCTGCGACTACGTGTTCGTCACGCCGGGCCACCAGTGCCCCACCACCGTGACCCTGGGGCCGGCGCGGCGCGAGGAACTGCTGACGCTGGCGCGCCAGGCCGACAGCCTCATCATCGAAGACGACTTCGAGAGCGAAAGCCGCTGGGGCGACGGCGCCATCCCGGCGCTCAAGAGCCTGGACCGCGACGGCCGCGTGATCTACGTCGGCAGCCTGGCCAAGTCGTTCGCGCCGGGGCTGCGCATCGGCTATATCGTCGCGCCGCGCGAACTCACCGCCGAACTGCGCGCGCTGCGCCGCCTGATGCTGCGCCATCCCTCCGCCTATATCCAGCGCGCGTTCTCGCTGTTCATCTCGCTGGGCCACCACCATGCGCTGCTGCGGCGCCAGTCGCAGGCGTACCAGAAGCGCGGGGCGGAACTGGCGGACGCGCTGGCGCGCTGGCTGCCCGACTTCAGCGCCGTGCCCATCACCGGCTCGTCCTCGTGCTGGCTTAAGGGTCCGCAATGGCTGGATGCCACGGAGCTGGCGCAGACCGCGCTGGCCGAAGGCGTGGTGGTGGAGCCGGGCCAGGTGTTCTTCATGGACGCGGCCGGCGCGCCGCGCAACTTCCTGCGGGTCGGCTTCACCTCCATTCGCGCCGAGCATATCGGCCCGGGCATAGAGAAGCTGGCGCAGGTGGTGCACCGCTTTCGCTTGCGGGCCGCCGCGTAGCGGCCGCCCTCCTCTTCGGTACCAAGTTCCTCAGGCTGCGGCGCAACGCGCCGAGACTGAAGTCGTCTGATTTATCGACGGCTGCGGCGCCAGGCTCGCCAATCTCAAGTTCAATTCCACTCCAGTAAGGATGACGGGAAGACTCCGCACAGGAATCTTTCCGCCAGCGCCTGCCTGCCCCCCCGAACGCACGGCGCGGCAAACGCCCGCCGCTCGGATTGAACCGACGTCGAATGCCACGACGGCCCCCCTCTCCCTCCTGGCCGCAGCCCCCACCATGAACAAGGTCCACTCGCTCAAATACAACCATCAGAACCAGTTGGTGCCGGTATCCGAGGTATGCCGGGCGCGCAAACGCGGGTCGGCCACCGGCAGCACCCGGCGCGCTCGGCGGCAGGGCTCGCGTGCTACGCTCGCCACCGCCTTGCCGCTGCTGGCAGCCGCCCTGTTTTCGGCCGCGGCCTGCGCCAGCTACGTCAGCATCGACATTCCCTACCAGACCTACCGCGATTTCGCCGAGAACAAGGGGGCTTTCCAGCCCGGCGCCCTGGGCATTCCCATCCTCAACAAGGACGGCACGCTGCGCGGCAATTCAAGCGCCGCCATCCCATTCATCGATTTTTCCAGCGTCAGCAACGACCGCGCCATTGAAACCCTGATCACGCCCCAATATGCCGTGGGCGTGGCGCACAACGTCGATCACGACGAGGCCCGCTTCGGCGGCACCGTGTACTCCCAGATCAGGAGAGACCTGCACCCCAATTACCATGTAGTGCGCGATTACACCCAGGAATGGGATTTCGACCTTACCCGCATGAGCAAACTGGTGACCGACGTCGCGCCCATCGCCAGGTCCGTGGTGGCGCGGGCGCCGGTGTCGGCGCTGAACGGCAACGACAGGGATCGCTGGACAGAGGCGCAGCGCCAGCAGTTTCCGTTGTTCTACCGCGTCGGCATGGGTATCCAGTTCGTCGGCCCGAATCCAGACCTGGGCGTCAACATGGCCGATGTCGATCCCAACCCTGTCGACATGCCCCTCAAGGACGGCGAGCACTATCTCGGCTATGCCTACCGATGGGCGACGGGCGGCATGGTGACGCCGACCTGGTCGAACGAGACTTTCGTCATCGCCCAGGGAGACAAGGGCCTGCTGCCGTCATACGTGGAGCAAGGCGACAGCGGCTCCCCCCTGTTTGCCTGGGACGCCGCGAAGGAACAATGGGTGGTGGCCGGCACGGCGGCGGACCTGAAAATGTCCGAGCAGGGCAGCTACGTCTATTGGTCACACCTGCCCGATGACTTCATCGACAGCATCCTCAACAAGGATAACGACCCGGACGTCATCCATACGGCCGGCAACGGGGCGCTGGCCTGGACCTTCGACAGTACCCAGGGCACGGGTACCCTGCAACAGACAGCCGGCCCCTCCTACACCATGCACGGTTACAAGAAGTCGCCGACCTTTGCGCTGACCAACAGCGCGCTCGACTTCCCTGGCCTGGATGCGGGAAAGAACCTCGCCTTTCGAACCGCGAGCGGCAGGGGCGCCGGCCAGATCAGCCTGAAAGACTCGGTCAACCAGGGCGCCGGCGCACTGACTTTCCACAACGACTACACCGTTTCCCCCGATACGAACCAGACCTGGATGGGCGCAGGCATCGACGTGAAGCAGGACGTCACGGTCGCGTGGAACGTCAATGGCGTAGCCGGCGACAACCTGCACAAGATTGGCGCCGGCACCCTGGCCATCGGCGGCACCGGCGTCAACCCGGGCGGCCTGCGGGTGGGTGACGGCAAGGTCATCCTCTCGCAACGGCCGGACGCTGACGACAAGGTCCAGGCATTCGCCGGCATCACCATTGCCAGCGGCCGCGCCGAAGTCGTGCTGGGCGACGCCAGGCAGGTCAATCCCGACCGCATCCAGTGGGGTGCGCGCGGCGGCGTGCTGGACATCAACGGCAACGACATCACGTTCAATCAGCTCGCCGACAACGCCCTGGACCATGGCGCCACGATCGCCAACCGCGCCGCGCGAAAGGCCGGCGTGACGGTCAACCTGAGCCCGGTCGCCCCCGCCGCGGTCACCGACTACATCATCATGCCGTCCCGCCCCGGTACCGGGGTACGCGGCGACCTGTACAGGCGCGGCGTAAACTATTTTGTCCTGAAGCAGAACAGCTTCGCGACCGTTCCTTCGGCGGCCACCCTAACCAGCGACGACTACTGGGAATACGCCGGACAACGCCAGAATCTCGCGCTGGAATTGGCCAACGCGCGCAAGCGGGAATACTTTCCCACCCGCACCGAATTCATTTTCGCGGGAAGCCTGACAGACAATCTCGACGTCGACATCGTCAACCAGGCGAACACGGCCTTCATCGCCAACGGCGACATTGCCATCGGCGGCAACGCCGTCAGCGCGCGCCTGGGCGAAGTGGTTTTCCAGGGGCATCCCGTCATCCATGCCACCAATACGCCGGATGTCGCGCAGATGCTGCGGGATCTCGGCGATGACTCGGTGCTGACCCAATCCGTATCGTTCGACCAGCCGGATTGGGAAACGCGCCATTTCACCCTCGGCAAACTGGCGCTGACGGACACCACTTTCCGCCTGGCGCGCAATGCCGACCTGCAGGGCGACATCGACGCGCGCCGCGCGCAGGTCATCCTGGGCAGCCCGCTGCTGTACATCGACAGGAACGATGGCAGCCCGTTGACGCAGGAACCGGAACGGGGCAGTTCCATCGCCGCCAAGGATGCCGACAAGAGCAGCTACCACGGAAAGGTCACCTTGCAGGACAGCGCCACGTTGGAAATCCGCGAGAGATTCGACGGCG
Source organism: Achromobacter sp. 46006 (assembly GCF_059761975.1). Taxonomy (NCBI): domain Bacteria; kingdom Pseudomonadati; phylum Pseudomonadota; class Betaproteobacteria; order Burkholderiales; family Alcaligenaceae; genus Achromobacter; species Achromobacter sp. 46006. The sequence goes on along the minus strand of NZ_JCBANN010000062.1, from coordinate 317 downwards.
CCATCGATGCCAGCGACAGCACCGTCAGCGTGCTTTCCGATCAGGCGGCGCTGACGGCGCACAGCCGGTTCGCCGCCAGTACCTTGGCCCTGGAACGCGATTCGCATCTCACGGCCTCGGGCGGCTGGTACGACGATGGCACCGTCACGCTGGCGGACGGCGCGGTGCTGACGTTGTCCGGCGCGCCCGCGGGTCCGGCCCATTACTTCACCCAGGCCATCGTGTTGCAGGGCGACAATACGACCCTGCGCCTGGCGCCGGGCAGCTTTTCGTTCAGCGACCTGTCCAGCCCGGCCGCCAGCCGCATCACGCTGGGC
>NZ_JCBANN010000061.1:0-31106 GCF_059761975.1 Achromobacter sp. 46006 | reverse complement strand
AAAAAAAAACCGACAACAAGATTACCCAAATGAGCCTGGGGGGCTGGAAGTGGTATAAAAGAGGCGGCCCCCCGCCGATGCCGGGCCGGCCGCCCCCTCGGCCGCCAAGGCGGTCGACCCGGCCGACGCGGGCGAGCCCATCGCCCAGGTCGCGCCGCCCGCCGTGCCGCACACCGAGCCGCCCTGGTACGTGCAATGCATCCTGGGCCTGAGCGCCTGGCTGGCCACCCTGTTGCTGCTGGCGTTCGTGGCCTTCTCCGGCATCGTCAATTCCGACGAAGGCGCGCTGGTCTGCGGCCTGGTGTTGTGCGCCGTCGGCGTGGCGGTGCTGCGCAGCGACGCCGGTCCGTTCTGGCGCCAGTGCGGCACGGCCATGGCCTTCGCCGGCCAGATCCTCATCATCTACGGCATGTCCAGCTCGACCTCATTCGCCAGCGCCTGCCTGTTCGTGCTGCTGATGGCCACGGCGGTATACGCGCTGGGGCCGGACGTGATCCTGCGTTTCCTGAGCGGCGGGCTGATCGCCCTGGCCGGCGCCGGCCTGATCTGGCGCGTCCTGGCGCCCGAACTGCTGCGCTTGGACATGCTCGATGCCCTGCTCGACTTCGACATGGCCCGCGCCGCCTTCGTCTGGCTGCCGATCGCCGTAACCGGCGCCTGGGCCACGGCGGTGATCCTGACCCTGGCGCACCGGCTGGGCGGCAAGCGCGGCCATGCGTTGCAACCGCTGGCCTGGGCCTTCCTGCTGTCGGTGCAGGGCATGGTGTGGCTGGCCAGCGGCCTGTCGGTGCTGCAATTGCCGGCCATGTGGCAACTGCACGCGCAGACCGCCGTGCTGGTATGCGCGGGCGCGCTGCTGCCAGCGGCGGCGGCGATGGCGGTGCTGTGGCCGCGCCGCCAGGTGCTGACGGGCGGCGTCACCTGGGGCGTGCCCATCGCCCTGCTGCTGCTGGCGCTGTTCTGGCTGCCCAGTCCGGGGGTCGGCTTCGCGCTGGCCTGGCTGTTGCTAGGCTTTGGCCTGAACCAGTTGGGCGTGACGCTGTTCGGCGTGCTGAGCCTGCTGGCCTATCTGGGCGTCTACTATTACCAGCTCGACGTGCCGCTGCTGCAAAAGGCGCTGTGGCTGGGCGGCGGCGCGCTGCTGCTGTTCTTGCTGCGGGCGCTGGTGTGGCTGGTGCCGCGGCTGATGCGCACGCAAGCGCCCTCGCGCCGCGCGCCGCTGCCGCCTGTTTCGGCGCCGCTGCGCTGGCGCACCCTGGGCATCCTCGGCGGGCTGGCGCTGGTACTGGCCTTCGCCAACGGCGGCATCTGGCAGCGCGAAAAGCTGCTGGCCAGCGGCAAGGTGGTGATCCTGGAACTGGCGCCGGTCGACCCGCGTTCGCTGATGCAGGGCGACTACATGGCGCTCAATTTCGCTGCCGGGCGCGAGGTCACGCGCATGCGGCTGGGCGGCGAAAACCGCCCCGAGACGGACACCGGCCTGGGTTTGGAGCCCGATGGCTATGTCATGCTGACCCTGGATGCGCGCGGCGTGGCGCAGCCGGTGCGGATCCAGCCGGCGGCCGATCCGCGCGCCGACGGCGAAGTGCCGCTGCGCTATCGCGTGCGCGACAACCGGGTGCGCATCGTCACCAACGCCTATTTCTTCCCCGAGGGCCAGGCCAGCCGCTATGAAGTCGCCAAGTTCGGCGAACTGCGTGTGGCCGAGAACGGCGAAGCCCTGCTGGTGCGCATGCTGGGCGAGGATCTGCAGCCGCTATAGCGGCCGGCGCAGCTCAGGGCAGCGGAAAGCGCGCGGCCCAGCGGGCCGTGGCGTCGCGCAGGAAGGCGGCGGCGCCGTCGGCGGGCAGCGGGGCAAAACCCAGGGCGCGCCAGGCGGACTGCAACGCCGCCAGCGGCGCGCTGGTGTCGATGGCGGGAGCGCCGTTCTGCTTGGACAGTTTCAGGCCGCTGGCGGGGTCCAGGATCAGCGGCACGTGCAGGTAGCGCACGGGCGGCAAGCCCAGCAGCCGGCCCAGCACGCGCTGGCGCGCGGTCGAGCTGAGCAGGTCGGCGCCGCGCACCACGTCGGTCACGCCCTGGGCGCCGTCGTCCACCACCACGGCCAGTTGATAGGCCCACAGGCCGTCCGCGCGCTTCACGGCAATGTCGCCCACCGCCCGCGCCACGTCCTGCTCCTGTGGCCCCAGCCAGCGGTCCTCGAAGCGTTCCACCCCTTCCGGCATGAGCACCCGCCAGGCGCGCGCCTGGCGGCCCGGCGGCAGCCCATGGCGGCAGGTGCCGGGGTACGGCCGTTCACCGTCGGCGCCAGGCGCCGCCTGGCCGCGCAAGGCGGAATCGGCGATTTCGCGGCGCGTGCAGCCGCAGCCGTAGACCAGTCCGCGCGCGGCCAGCGCGTCGAAGGCCGCCTGATAGGCATCGCCGCGCCGGGATTGCCACATGATGTCGCCGTCCCAGTGCAGGCCCAGCGCGTCGAGCTGGCCCAGGATGGTCTCGGCGGCGCCGGGCACGGTGCGCGGCGTGTCCACGTCCTCGATGCGCAGCAGCCAGCGGCCGTGGTTGGCGCGCGCGTCCAGCCAACTGGCCAGCGCGGCCACGAGCGAACCCGCGTGCAACGGGCCGCTGGGGCTGGGGGCGAAGCGGCCGGTATAGGTCACGGGATGGTGCGGTGGGGCAACGGGGTTACGGCGAAGCAACGCCGCGCGCTCGAAGCGCGCGGGGCGCGGGGATACGGACGCCGGCGCGGGGGCCGACGCCGTCAGTGCAGCAAGCGTGTGCCGTCTTCGTCCAGCAGCTCTTCCAGGACCAGGTTGTCGATCTCGGCTTCCTGGCTCCAGAGAACCATGAGGGCGATGATCTTGATCTTGGACAGCGGCACGGGCGATTCCGACGCCGCCAGGCCCCGGTCGATGACGATCTCGCGCAAGGGCGCGGGCAGCACGCCGGCCGATTCCAGGAAGGCGATGAAGCCGATGGATTCGGAGCCGAGCTGCTGGTATTCGTTATCGGTGTAGATCCGGGTACCGGTGGTGGGCGCCTGGGCGAGATCGACACAGCGTTCGGTGGTTTCGGCCAGCCCGTAGAGCCAGCCTAATGCATCGTCGATGTCTTCGTGCTCGAACCCGGCGGCAGCCAACCGTTTCGCCAGGACATCGGCGGCGGGACAGGCTTGCGGCGTGTAGTAATTCTCGTACAGATAAACCAGGATATCGAACATATGGCGCAGTCTTGTGCCTGTTTGCACAGTCGGCCCGCATATCGGCAGACCAGCAAACATGAATTTTACTTTACGCTGATTTATTTGCCCGGGCAACCGCCGAAAAGGCGGAGTATGGGGGGCGTAGTGGCCCCGCGACAGTCACGAAATCGACGCGCCAATACAGTCAGAATCGGGAATTCCCCAGGCGGGGCGGACTTTCCAGGGTCCGCCCCTCTTTAATACCCCTGAGGCTTATGCGGTCTTCGGCGCCGACGCCAACTTGTACTGCGTGAGCTGCCGCATGAACACCGGAATGCAGACCGCCAGGCCGATCAAGCCGCTGGTCAGGCCCGGCAGGATGGTCAACAAGGCGCCCAGCGCGCACAGCCAGCGTTCCCAGCGTTGCATGCCCACCAGCAGATAGCGCGAGAATGCCGCCGACAGCAGCACCAGGCCGATCATGCAGCCGAACAGCGTCACGAAGAAGTCATACCACGTGAAGCCCTGCACCGAGATCAGCAGCGATGGCGAGAACACGAACACGAACGGCACGATCAGCTTGGTGATGCCAAGCCTGAACGCCGTGTTGCCGGTCTTGAACGGGTCGCTGCCCGCCATGCCCGCCGCCGCATAGGCCGCCAGCGCCACCGGTGGCGTGATGTCGGCCAGGATGCCGAAATAGAACACGAAGAAGTGCGCCGCGATCGGCTGCACGCCCAATTGCACCAGCGTCGGCGCGGCCACCGCCACCATGATCAGGTAGTTGGCGGTGGTGGGAATGCCGCAGCCCATCAGGATGCACACCACGCCCGTCATGATCAGCGCCGCCACCAGCGTCAGCGACTGGGTGTTGGCGATGGCGTCGGGAATGATCGCGCCAGCGGCGCCGGCGATCGATTGGGCCGCCGAGATCACGATGTACGAGATCTTGAAACCCACGCCGGTCAGCGTCACCACGCCGATCACGATGCCGACCGTGCCGGCCGCCGCGCCCACCGCCAGCGCGTACTTGGCGCCGGTCTCGAAGGCTTCGTACAGGTCGCGGAACCGCAGGCGCTGGAACGGGTTGAGCAGCCCCACCACGATGCAGCCGGTGATGCCGGCGAACGCCGCCAGGTACGGCGTGCGGCCGCTGGCCAGCACGCCGATCAGCAGCGCCAGCGGGATCAGGGTGGGCCAGCGCTTGCGGAACGATTCGCGCAGGCGCGGCATTTCTTCCGGCGTCAGTCCGCGCAGGCCTTCGCGCTTGGCTTCGAAGTGCACCTGCATGAACATGCCGAAGAAGTACAGCAGCGCCGGGAAAATGCCCGCGATGGCGATCTGCTGGTACGGGATGCCCAGAAACTCGATCATCAGGAACGCCGCCGCGCCCATGATCGGCGGCGTGATCTGGCCGCCGGTGCTGCTGGCCGCCTCCACGCCCGCGGCAAAATGGCGCGGATAGCCGATGCGGATCATGGCCGGAATGGTCAGCGAGCCGACGGTGACGGCGTTGGCCACCGACGAGCCGGACAGCATGCCGAACATCGCCGAGCCGAACACCGACACCTTGGCCGGGCCGCCGGCATAGCGGCCGGCAATGGTCGAGGCCACGTCCAGGAACAACTGGCCCAGGCCGATGCGCGTGGCCAGCACGCCGAACAGCACGAAGTGGAACACGTAGGTGGCCACCACGCCGACCGCCACCCCATACACGCCCTGGCTGGTCAGGTACATGTGGTTGACGATCTGCGACCAGCTATTGCCCGCGTGCTGCAGCAGCCCGGGGAAATACGGCCCGAACGCGGCGTAGGCCATGAACACCAGGGCGATGATCGGCAGCGGCCAGCCCATGGCGCGGCGCGTCGCTTCGAGCAGCCCGATCAGCAGGATCGAGCCCATGAACACGTCCAGCGGCAGCGGATTGCCCACGCGGAACGCCAGGTCCTCGAAGATATAGGGGATGTACAGCACCGACAGGGCCAGCGCGATGGCGATGATCCAGTCGTACAGCGGCACGCCGCCGGGCGCGTACCAGGTCGATTTCGGCTCGCGCTGGTAGTGCGCCTTGGAAAAGCCGAACACCAGGAAGATCAGGCTCAGCACGAAGGCCAGGTGCACACCCCGGTGCGTGGCTTCGCGCAGCAGGCCGAAGCCCGCGGTGTAGTAGTGGAACAGCGACAGCGCCACCAGCAGGCCCGAGACGATCCAGGTGGCGCTTTTGTGCAGCGGCCGGAAGCGGATTTCCGAGTCGTACTTCTCCGCCAGCTGCTGCGTTTTTTCGTGGTCTATTTGCATAGCCGTGCTTCTCATGTGATTCCGCGAACAGGGCCGCCCGCGGCGGCCCTGCGCAATCGCGGCGCCAGGCGCCGCGCACTCCCGCAAGGGAGACGACCGGCGCTTACTTCAGCAGGCCGATTTCCTTGTAGAACTTCTCGGCGCCCGGGTGGAACGGGATGCCGGCGCCCTTGACCGCGTTTTCGCGGGTGATGAGCTTGCCCTTGGCGTGGCCGTTGTCCAGCGTCTTGCGCGTGGCGTCGCTGTACAGCGCCTTGGTCACTTCGTACACCACCTGCTCGGGCAGCTTGGCCGACGTCACCATCTGCGCGTTGACCGAGATGGTCTTGACCTCGCCCACGTTCTGGTAGGTGTTGGCGGCGATGGTGTCGGGCGTGAAGAACTCCTGCTTGGCGCGCAGGGCGTCGATCTCGGGGCCGACCAGCGGCACGATATCGATGCCGCCGCCGCTGGAGGCCAGCTCGGCGATGGCGCCGGCGGGGGCGCCGCCGACGAAGAAGAACGCATCCAGGCCGCCGTCCTTGAGCTTGTCGCCGGCCTGGTTGGGCTTGAGGTATTCGGCCTTGACGTCCTTGTCGGTCATGCCATAGGCGCCCAGGATCAGGCGCACGTCAACCAGCGTGCCCGAGCCCGGCTCGTCCATCGACACGCGCTTGCCCTTCAGGTCGGCCACGCTCTTGATGCCGGCGCCCTTGCGCGTCACCAGGTGGATGCTTTCCGGGTACAGGGTGGCGATCAGGCGCAGGTCCGTGGCCTTGGGCTTGCCTTCGAACGTGCCGGTGCCGCTATAGGCCCAGAACGCCACGTCCGATTGCGTGAAGCCGGCTTCGAACGAGCCGCCCATGATGCCGTTGATGTTGGCCACCGAGCCGTTGGAGGCAACCGCGGTGGCCACCAGCTTGCCGGGCTGGGACACGGCGTTGGCGATGATGCCGCCGATGGGGTAGTAGGTGCCGGCGGTGCCGCCGGTACCGATGCGGAAGAACTGTTGGGCTTGCGCCGAACCGGTGGCGCCGACGGCGGCAGCGGCCATGGCCAGGGTGGCGATCCAATTCCTGAGTTTCATGCGAGCTTCTCCATAATGAGTCGAAGTAACCTATTGTTTGTTGTGTTGAAATTCTGGCATGCCGGCCGCCGCGCGCCAATGGCCTGGAAGCTATCGTTTACCAGGGGATGCTGCGCCGCGGCAAAATCGACCGCCCGGCAGGCCCTCGCAAGCACGGCGGCGCAGCAGGTTTTATCACGGAGCCATTCGATGTCCCAAGAAGTCATTCGCGGCATTGCGCTGCCCCCGCCCGCGCAGGCCGGCGACCCCCTGGCCAGCGTCGATACGCCCAGCCTGGTGCTGGACATGGCCGCGTTCGAGGCCAACCTGCGCACCATGCAGGCCTGGGCCGACCGCCACGAGGTCGCGCTGCGGCCGCACGCCAAGGCCCACAAATGCCCCGAAATCGCCCGCCGCCAGTTGGCATTGGGCGCGCGCGGCATCTGTTGCCAGAAGGTCAGCGAGGCCGTGCCCTTCGTGGCCGCCGGCATCACCGACATCCACATCAGCAACGAAGTGGTGGGCCCGGCCAAGCTGCGCCTGCTGGGCCAACTGGCGCGCGCCGCCAAGTTCAGCGTCTGCGTCGACAACGCCGCCAACCTGACCCAGCTCTCGCAGGCCATGGCCGCGGCCGGCGCCGAGATCGACGTGTTGGTTGAGGTGGACGTGGGCCAGGGCCGCTGCGGCGTGTCCGACGACGCCACCGTGCTGGCGCTGGCGCAGCAGGCGCGCGCCCTGCCGGGCGTGACCTTCGTCGGCCTGCAGGCCTATCACGGCTCGGTGCAGCACCTGCGCACCCGCGACGAACGCGCCGCCGTCTGCCGCCAGGCCGCGCGCATCGCCGCGTCGTATCAATTGCTGCTGCGCGAAAGCGGCATCGCCTGCGACATCATTACCGGCGGCGGCACCGGCAGTGTCGAATTCGATGCCGCCAGCGGCGTTTTCACGGAATTGCAGGCCGGCTCCTACGCCTTCATGGACGGCGACTACGGCGCCAACGACTGGGACGGCGCGCTGGCCTTCCAGCACAGCCTGTTCGTGCTGTCCACCGTGATGAGCACGCCGGCGCCCGACCGCGTCATCCTCGACGCCGGCCTGAAGTCCACCACCGCCGAATGCGGCCCGCCCGCGATCCACGGCACCCCGGGCCTGCAATACGCCGCCATCAACGACGAACACGGCGTGGTGCGCGTCGCATCCGACGCGCAGCCGCCCGCGCTGGGCGACACGCTGCTGCTGGTGCCGTCGCACGTCGACCCCACCTTCAACCTGCACGACGGGCTGGTGGTGTATCGCGACGGCATCGTGCAGGACATCTGGGAAATCTCGGCGCGCGGGTTCTCGCGCTGATGGCGGGGGCGGGCCGTCGGCAACGGCCCGCGCCTAGCGCGCCAGATCCGTCATCCCCAGGAACTGCCGCAGCTCCGGCGTGGCCGGCGCCGTGAACAATTCCTCCGGCGGCCCGATCTCGTGCACGCGGCCCTGGTGCATGAACACTACGCGGTCGCACACCTCGCGCGCAAAGCGCATCTCGTGCGTCACCATCAGCAGCGTCATGCCGTCGGCGGCCAGCTCGCGCACCACCGCCAGCACCTCGTTGACCAGCTCCGGGTCCAGCGCCGACGTGATCTCGTCGCACAGCAACGCCAGCGGCTGCATCGCCAACGCGCGCGCGATTGCCACGCGCTGCTGCTGCCCGCCCGACAATTCCTCGGGCCAGGCGTCGAACTTGTGTTCCAGCCCCACCCGCGTCAGCATCGCCCGCGCCAGGTCGGCGGCCTGGTCCTGCGGCATGCGCTTGGCCACCATCGGCGACAGCATCACGTTGCGTCCCACCGTCAGGTGCGGGAACAGATTGAACTGCTGGAAGATCATGCCTACCTTCAACCGCAGCGCGCGTAGCCGCAGCTCGTCGTCGCCCAACTGCGCGTCGGCCACCATGATGGCGCCGCCGTCGATCTGTTCCAGCCCGTTGATGCAGCGCAATAGCGTGCTCTTGCCGGAACCGCTTTTGCCGATGATGGCGATGACCTCGCCGGGCTCGACGCGCAACGTCACCCCTTTCAGGACTTCGTTGTCGCCGAACTTCTTGCGGACGTCTTCAAGGGCGATGAGGGGCATGCAACTTCCTTTCCAGCAGCAGGCTGAGGCGCGACAGGGGCCAGCACAGCGCGAAATAGATCAGCGCGGCGCAGGCATAGACAGTGAAGGGGCTGAAGGTGGCGTTGGTGATCACCGTGCTGGCCTTGGATAGCTCCGTAAAACCGATGATGGAGGTGAGCGCCGTGCTCTTGACGATCTGCACCGCGAAACCGACGGTCGGCGCCACCGCGATGCGCAGCGCCTGCGGCAGCACCACGTAGCGCATCTGCTGCACATAGCCCAGCGCCAGGCTGGCCGAGGCTTCCCACTGGCCTTTCGGAATCGCTTCGACGCAGCCGCGCCAGATCTCGGCCAGGAACGCGCCCGACCACAACGTCAGCGCGGCGCCCGCGGCCAGCCACGGCGGCACCTCGATCCCGGCCAGCGACAAACCGAAGAACGCCAGGAACAACTGCATCAGCAACGGCGTGCCCTGGAATAGCTCAATATAGGCCCAGCTCACGCGCCGCAGCAGCGCCACGCGCGAGGTCCGCATCATCAGCGCCAGCCCGCCCATCAGCGCGCCGCCGGCAAACGCCACCAGCGACAGCACGACGGTCCAGCGCGCCGCCAGCAGCAGGTTGCGGACAATGTCCCAGGTGGTGAACTCGATCATCGCGCCGCCTTGCGGAACAACCGCCTGCCCGTCATGCGCAGCAACTGGCGCAACAACACCGCCAGCGCCAGATAGATGCCGGTGGTCACGAAATACACCTCGAACGCGCGGAAATTGCGCGACTGGATGAAGTTGGCCGCGAACGTCAGGTCCTCGGCCGCGATCTGCGAGCACACCGCCGACCCCAGCATCACGATCACGATCTGCGACGACAGCGCCGGCCAGATGCGCGCCAGCGCGGGTTTCAGCACCACATGGCGGAACACCTGCCAGCGCGTCATCGCCAGGCTGGCGCCGGCCTCGTACTGGCCCTTGGGCGTGGCGTCGATGCCGGCGCGGATGATCTCGGCGCTGTAGGCGCCCAGGTTCAGCGCCATCGCCAGGCAGGCCGCCTGCATCTCGCTGAACTGCACGCCCAGCGACGGCAGCCCGAAGAACACGAAAAACAACTGAATCAGGAACGGCGTGTTGCGGATCGCCTCCACATAGGCGGTGACCGGCGGGCGCAGCCAGCGCGGGCCCTGCGTGCGGGCCCAGGCGCAGCCGATGCCCAGCGCCACGCCCGCCACCGCGCCAAACGCGATCAGCTCGACCGTCACGCCAATGCCCTTGACGAGCACCGGCGTGTAGTCGAACACGGAAGCGAAGTCGAATTGATAAGCCATGAACAGCGCTCCGGCGCGCGCGCCTGCCTTACAGGTCCTTGGGCAGGTCGGCGCCCAGCCATTTCTTCGAGATCGCCGCCAGCGAGCCGTCGCGCTTGGCATTGGCCAGGATCTCGTTGACCTTGGCGCGCAGCTTCGGCTCGTCCTTGTTCAGGCCGATGTAGCACGGCGAATTCTTGATCAGGAACTTGGTCTCGGGCTTCTTGGGCGGATTGCGCGCCAGGATCGCGGCGGCCACCACGTTGCCCGTGGCGATCAGCGGCACCTGGCCCGACAGAAAGGCGGTGATGGTGCCGTTGTTATCCTCATAGCGCTTGAGCGTGGCCGTGGGCGGCGCGATCTTGGTCAGCTCGATATCCTCGACCGCGCCGCGCGTCACGCCAATGGTCTTGCCGGCCAGGTCGGCGGCCGACGCCACTTTCAGGTCGGCCGGGCCGAACACGCCATTGAAGAACGGCGCATACGCATCCGAGAAGTCGATGGCCTTTTCGCGCTCGGGGTTCTTGCCCAGGCTGGAGATCACCAGATCCACCTTGCGGGTCTGCAGATAGGGAATGCGGTTGGCGCTGGTCACCGGCACCAGTTCCAGCTTCACGCCCAGTTGCTTGGCGATCAGCGCGGCGGTGTCGATGTCGTAGCCCAGCGGCTTCATGTCGGCGCCGACCGAGCCGAACGGCGGGAAGTCCTGCGGCACGGCGATCTTGATGGTGCCGGCCTTGACGATATCGTCCAGCGTGTCGGCATGCGTGAGCGGCGCGGCCAGCAGCGTGGCGGCGGTGCAAAGGGACAGCAACAGGGTTCTACGGTTCATGAGGAACTCTCCAGGGCGCGCCGCCCCGGGAGCGGGGTCGAGCGTTGCACACCAATTCGGTATACAAAACTGGAAAAGCAAGTTCCGTGCCATTTCCTGCTCCCCGCCGCACCCGGCTTGCCGTAAGCCAGTCTGCACCGCCCTGGTGCGCCACGCGCCGCCGTGGCGCAGCGCGCGCACCGCCATGGATCGCGCCGGCCCGCGCCCGATCTGCGGCCCTGGCCGCCGAAAAATTGGCCGCGCCGGCTGGTATCCACTACCATCAACCGGCGTTCATGTGCACGCACCGCAGTATTGGCCAACCTTGAATCCATCCCGACAACGGAGATTTCCATGAGTGGTTACTACGAGTTGAAGCGCAGCGGCGATCAGTTCATGTTCAACCTGAAAGCCGCGAACCATGAAGTCATCCTGACCAGCGAGCGTTACACCACCAAGGCCAGCGCCCAGGACGGCATCGCCTCGGTGCGGCAGAATGCGCCGGTCGACGCGCGCTACGAGCGCAAGACGGCCACCGACGGCTCGCCCTACTTCACCCTGACCGCCACCAATGGGCAGACCATCGGCCGCAGCGAGATGTATTCGAGCGCCGCGGCCCGCGACAACGGCATCGCGTCGGTCAAGACCAACGGCTCCAGCACCACGGTCAAGGACCAAACCTGACCGCGCCGCTGCGGCCGGCCCGGCGCCGGCCGAATTCGTAACGCCACGGAACCGCGCCGATCCGCGCGTTACTCACGCCTTGTCTATCGATCCAACCCAAGGAGAATGGCAATGGCGTTTCATGACCTCATCAACGCGGCCGCGGACCGCCTGCAACTGGGCGGCGGCGTCGACGCCAAGGCCCAGGCGCTGGACATCCAGTTCCAGGACGACCACCCGGTGCGCATCGAGCACCACGACAGCCGTGGCCAGATCAGCCTGGCGGGCACGATCGGCTTCTACCCGCCGCAGGACCAGCAGGCGCGCCTGTTCGAAACGCTGTTGCAGGCCCATCTTTATGGCTTGCTGACCGACGGCTGTGCATTCGCCGTCGACGCCGACGCCAGCAGAATCCTGCTGTTCAAGACCCTGCCGCTGGATGGCCTGGACGCCGACGGCCTGATCCAGGCGCTGGGCGACTTCCGCCTGGTGCAGCAGACCTGGCGCAAAGCCTATGCCGACGGCAAGCTGACCGCGCAGGACACGCCGGCCCCGGCCGCCGCGACGCCGGGCATGCCGCCCGCCATCAACCTCGCCTGAAGGAGAACGACATGGCTGGAGGAGGAGTCGGACAAGTCGGTGGTGGCCAGGTCAACGCCGTGGCGCCCGTCGGGGTGCAGCAGGCGCCGCAGAATGGCAACGTGCAGCAGGCGCAGGGCGGGTCCTGGGCCAGTACCCTCAACACCCTGGTGGAAAACGTGGTCGGCGGCACCGTGCATGCCTTGTCGAACGTGGTGCGCGGCATCGACCTCTACGTCCAATCGGAGGCCCAGGCGCGAGGCGGCCCCGCGCCGGACCTGGCCGAGATCTCGCGCTTTACCGTGCTGGGCAGCCTGCCCAACGCGCCGGGCTTCCAGAACGCCATCAACGACAACGGCGTGCGCTCGCAGCAGTTCAACAATGCCTTGAACAACCAGAATGCGACCCAGGCGGAAACCGACGTGATGAACCGCCTGAACGGCGTCGCGCTCAACAACCTGACGCGCGGCGGCCAGGCGCTGCAGATGACCCAGCAGCAGTTCCACGCCGCCCTCATGTGCGGCGGCCACTTTGTCGTCAACGACGGCGGCGCGCTGGCCAACCAGTTGCAACAGGATGGCGACGGCCAGATGCAGGCGCGTGGCTCCAGCCACTACAAGGGCTCGCCGCACCAGCAATACGGCATGGACCTGCCCGGCGTGGGCCACCTGCTGATCGGCCGCACCAACAATGGCGACAGCTTCTTCCAACTGGAGTCGCATGGTGTCGGCAACCCGCAGCAGAGCCTGATGCAACGGGCGCAGGAATTCGGCGGCCACATGCTGTCGTGGGGCATGCACGTCGGCTCCAGCTCGTCCTACGTGCAGATCGGCCCGCACGGCGCCATCGAAGGCAGCGAGAAGGACAACAACCACGTCGTCATCAACTGACGAAAAAAAAACGCCGGGCGATTTGCATTGCCCGGCGTTTGTCATGGCGGCGGCCGCGTCCGCCACCGGCATCGCGGTTCAGTCCACTTGCGCGCCGGACTGCTTGACCGCCTTGCCCCACTTGTCGACCTCGCCGGTGATGAACGTGGCGGTGGCCTCGGGCGTCATCGGCATCGGTTCCGCGCCGCGGTCATGGAAGAACTTCTGCATCTCGGGCGTGCCCAGCACCTGGCCGATCTGCTGGCTCAGGTAATGGGTGATGGCCGGCGGCGTGCCGCGCGGCGCCAGCACCGACGCCCAGCCGATCGCCTCGAAACCCGGATAACCGCTCTCGGCCACCGTCGGCACGTCCGGCAGTTGCGGCAGACGCTTGGCCGTCGTCACCGCCAGCGCCACCGCCTTCTTGCTCTGCACGTGCGGCAGCCCCGCCGTCACCGAATCCACCATCAGCGGCACCTGGTGGCCCAGGAAATCCGCCTGCGCCGGGCCGCTGCCCTTGTACGGAATATGGCGGATGTCGATATTGGCCGCCGCCTTGAACATCTCGGCCGACAGATGCTGCGTGCCGCCGATGCCGGCGCTGGCATACGCCAGCTCGCCCGGATTGGCGCGTGCCTGCTTCACCAGTTGCTGCAGCGACGTGATGCCCGAAGCCGGCGTCGCCAGGAACATCAGCGGCACCGAGAACACCCCCGACACCGGCGCGAAATCCTTGGTCAGGCTGTAGTTGATAGTCTTGTACAGCGTCTGGTTCACCGCCGCGGCCGAGCCCGCGATCACCAGCGTGTAACCGTCCGGCGTCGCGCGCGCGGCCTGCTCCATGCCGATATTGCTGCCGGCGCCGGCGCGGTTTTCCACCACGATCGGCTGCTTGAGCGCCGTGCCCAGCTTCTCGGCCAGCGCGCGGGCGAAGATATCGGTGGCCTGCCCCGGCGGGAACGGCACGACCAGGCGGATGGGACGTTCGGGATACTCGGCATGCGCGGCCGTCGCGGCCGCCGCCAGCATCAGGCCGGCGGCAAGACTGGAAAGAATTCGTGTCATGATCGGTCAGTAAAAAGCGACAAAGGGCGGCGCCTGGCGCCGGCCCTGTTGCATAAAATAGGAAGCCCCGCGCAAGCGGCCCTTTTGGGGCGGCCGTGGGGCGGATCGGCTGGGGGTGCGACACGATAGCATTCCCCCGCCGGTGCTAAATTCGGCATTTAGCGTTTCCCCCTCTTTTTCAACCCCTGTTCTCTCCTTTCAGCAGGAACCGCCATGGAATTCAGCCAGTACAACGTCAACGCCCTCATGGAGATCACCTCCCGCCCGGACCTCGTGTTCGTGCGCGGCCAGGGGTCCTGGCTGGAGGATCACGCGGGCAAGCGATACCTGGACTTCGTCCAGGGCTGGGCCGTCAACACCCTGGGCCACAGCGCCCCGGAAATGCAGAAGGCCCTGCTGGACCAGTCCAAGCTGCTGATGAACCCGTCGCCGGCGTTCTACAACCTGCCCTCCATCGAACTGGCCACCCGCCTGACCAGCGCCTCGGTCTTCGACCGCGTCTTCTTCGCCAACAGCGGCGGCGAAGCCAACGAAGGCGCCATCAAGCTGGCGCGCAAATGGGGCCAGGTCAACAAGAAGGGCGCCTACAAGATCATCACCATGAACCACGGCTTCCACGGCCGCACCCTGGCCACGATGTCCGCGTCCGGCAAGCCGGGCTGGGACAAGATGTTCGCGCCGCAGGTGGAAGGTTTCCCGAAGGCCGAGATCAATGATCTGGAATCGGTGCGCAAGCTGATCGATGATCAGACGGTTGCGATCATGCTGGAACCCGTCCAGGGTGAAGCTGGTGTCATCCCGGCGACGAAGGAATTCATGCAGGGCCTGCGCAAGCTGGCGGATGAGCACAAGCTGCTGTTCATTGTGGATGAAGTGCAGACGGGGATGGGGCGTACCGGCACCCTGTTCGCTTACCAGCAATCCGACGTGGTGCCGGACATCATGACGCTGGCGAAGGGGATTGGGGGTGGGGTGCCGTTGGCTGCGTTGTTGGCGCGTCAGGAAGTCTGCGTGTTCTCGCATGGGGACCAGGGGGGTACGTATAACGGGAATCCGTTGATGGCGGCTGTGGGGGTGGCGGTGTTTGATGCGTTGGCTGCGCCGGGCTTCATGGAAGCGGTGAATGCGCGGGCCAAGCAATTGGCCGAAGGCCTGCTGGCGCTGTCGGCCAAGTACGGTATGAAGGGCGAGCGTGGGATGGGCCTGCTGCGCGCGCTGGTGATGGATCGGGATGATGGTCCGGCCATCGTCGAAGCCGCGCGCAACCTGTCGCCCAATGGTCTGCTGCTGAATGCGCCGCGTGGCAATCTGCTGCGCTTCATGCCGGCTTTGAATGTGACGGCGGAAGAAATCGATACGATGCTTACGCAGTTGGATGGGTTGATTGGACGCGTGCGTAAGGGGTGATTGAAGCGATTCGTTAAGCAATGACGATGAGGGCCGCATAGCGGCCCTCTTTTTTATGTCTTGGAACTAAGACAATGCACCATCAGCTCGCAACCATGAAGTCATTCTTACCAACGAGCGCTACACCACCAAATCAGCGCTAGGATGGTATCGCATCAGAAGGAGAAGACAGCACCCGCAAGATCCCGCCCTCCTGAACATCATCGCCGGCGAAAGCTGCTTCACATGGACGCGAAGAAACCGCGACCCATCCCACCGGTCATCGCAGTCAGACTTGGGGATCTGGCACATCTTCACCTAGCCTCCCTCGGCTTCCAGAGACAGTCCTCGGTTTTCAGACTTGGAGCAAACAACTGATTGAACTCGGCGGCTAGACTTCATGTTCTTCCTTTATGGATCTTCCTCCGGTAGGTAGTCTTTTTGCCTGATAGGCCGATCTTCCTATCGGCCCCATTCGTCCATGCATTACTCAAAAATCAAGCATCACCTAAAGCCCTATGCGATAGTGGCACGCCGCAAAACAACGATAAACCATGCATTTGCTTCAGCGGTCGCACCGAACGACGAATATATTCCGGAGCTGGTTAAAAGCGCCATGAGGGATCTTGGACAAGATCCTGAGAGCCTATGCTGTGTCTACTGCGATGAGCCAGCGGAAACTTGGGATCATGTATTTGCGATAGTAAAAGACGCAAAATTCAGCGGATACGGTCATTGTCTCGGGAACCTTCTGCCGTGCTGCAAACCGTGCAATTCCGCGAAGGGCAACAAGAATTGGCGCACGTTTATCGAAGGCAGGGGTAAAGCGGGAATGCAAGAGCGTATAGCTGCAATTGATGTATACCTTGCCAAGTATCTGAGTCAAGAAATTGCATTGGAGAAATCGCTCGAGCATGTTCGCTTAGAAGAGATCAAGGGAGAGGTTTTGAAATTATTGGCAGAAGCGGATGGCATCGCCAAGAAAATTCGGGATAGAAATCGATTTCCGAGGCGAGAAAAGCGCGGAGTAGATTGAAATAGAGGATTGGACTCTGGCATGACCCCCGAAATTATGTGACAGTTTGTTTGAGACCAAACAAAAGGTTGGCCGCGACACGGCACTAAATCGTCGGCCGACCGGTATTTCGGTTTGATAAGTGTTCATCCTGTACAATTTTGTAACTGACAGAGAATATAAAGCGGCCGCATCGGCCCAGGAGGAAGCGAGTGCTTGGCCAGGACCAGCGTCTTACGGCGGAGTGTGATAACGCGTTGAATGAGAAGCGGAGGGGAGCCGCGGATCGGCTGGGCGGAAAAGGCGTGTCCAGGTGAATGAAGCGAACGTTGCGGTTGCCCGGCCCCTAAGCCAGTTCCTGCGGTTGGCTGTGATCGCAGGCGTCGAGAGCGCCGTTCAAATCCACATCGAGAGAGGCGACGATCTCAACGCTCGTGACGCCAGGGGCATGACACCCCTCATGCTTTCCGCCGCGCGGGACAAGCCGGCGATTTGCAAGCTCCTACTAAGCGCCGGAGCCGACCACCGCTTGCTCGCTCCTTCCGGCAAGACCGCCCTCGAAATCGCCGTCGCGGCCGGGGCGGAAGCCACCGCAGCGATCCTTAAAGAAGTGCGAGCGCCGATCCCCTCGTTTTCGCGCTCCGGTATCGCGCTCGATTCCGGGTCAGATTCTGCCGTCGAGCCTTCCCCACCCCTTGAACCCGTCGCAGCGGAGACTACGCTTGCTGAACGCACGGGAGCTTTGGATCTGCCCACACCCAAAACCTTGGCCGAGCCATCAGAATCGGAGTCGGCGCTCCCCGCGACCGTTGTCAATGAAAAGGACGACGGGGAGTTCGATCTTTCGGGGTGGGAGACCGAAGAAGAACCTACACGGCCAGAGGTCGATCTGAGGGTTTTGGATTCGGCCAGCGCAGTCCAGACAGCGATCACGGTTCATGAGCCCGTCGATTCCTCGACCGCGTGGGATGACGTTGACGCCTATTTGCCCGAAGTGGCTCTACCACTGGCTCGCGCGGATGATGCTGAAGGCCGAGCACAGCTTAGGCGTCTTCTCCTACGGGCTCTTCGCGAAGGCATTGTGCCCAGCTCGGATGTCCAGGCCCAGTCGACTAATGAAGACCGTTCGATCAACCTTCAGGCCGAGGCATACCTGGCCATGGTTATCAACGACCTTGGTGCCGAGATCGACGAGCGTTTTGAGTATTCGGGTGTCGGCGAGAGCTTTGGGGTGTTCGTCGATTCCGAGGAAACATCCGACGAAGAGGCTACTCTCGATGAGGCTTTGGCCGCAATCGACCGAGTGGCGTCGCCTCGCCACGAGCCCCTGCAGATGTATCAGCGCGAATTCCAGCGTCTGCCCCTGCTTACGGCTGAGCAGGAAATTCAGCTTGCCAAGGATATGGAAGCGGCCCTCGACGATGCGCTTGATGCGCTGGCCGAATGGCCAGATGGAATCGCGCTGACGCTAGCCGCCGGCGCAGAGGCGATCTCGGGATCGCGCCCACTCGCTTCGATCTGGGCCGGTGAGGTCAAACTAGATCCGGAGCTGGCATTAGCGGAGGGCTTGGAAGCAAGCGCTCTCGTGGCCGAAGCGCCGGCAAACACCATGGACGAGGACGGCGAGGCCTGGGAAGATGCTGCGGTAGACACCGGTGATTCTGCTTTCGCCGATGCGCTCCGGCGACTGACTATGCTGCTTGACGCGGACATAGTCCCGCGGGCCTCGAGCCATGAGATTCGCCAAGCGCTTGCAGCGCTGCACCTTGATCGTCGCTTCTTGCTGGAGCTAATCGATACCGCGCATCGATCGGCATCCTGCCTTAGATTCGAGCGTGCCATGGCCAGATTCCGAAATGCTCGTGACCGGATGGCAGCGGCGAATTTGAAGTTGGCCTTCTTCCACGCCAAAAAATATCTATACAGCGGAGAGCCGCTGGACGACTTGGCGCAGGAGGGGAATATTGGTCTGCTCAAAGCAGTTGACCGTTATGACTGGCGTCGTGGCTTTCGCTTCTCGACCTATGCCACTTGGTGGATTCGGCAGCAGATCGGCCGCTATATCGCCGATAAAGTTAGGACGATCCGCATTCCTGTTCACGTCCACGAGAAGATCCAACGCATGGAGCGCATGGCCCAGACCTTCGAAGCGGCGGCCAACCGCGAGCCGACCGTCAACGAACTAGCCGAGCTCATGGCGATGTCGCATCACAAGCTTGTGGCGCTGCAGCGTGTCGTGCCTGACACCTCCTACATCGATGAGCTGACAATCGAAGAAATGAGCGCCGTCGCTGTTCACTTCTTGCCTGATCCGGCGGGCGCCTTGGAAGAGAAGCAACTGAATCTGGCTGTAGATCGGTTTGTCTCGTCGCTCTCAGGGAAAGACCGAAGGCAGGAATGGATTTTGCGGATGCGCTTCGGCATCGGGGTCAACGAGGCGTTGACACTCGAAGAGATCGGCGCGCGTTTCGAGTTGACGCGGGAGCGGATCCGGCAAATCGAGGCCAAGGCGATCAAGAGGCTCCGACATAGGGCGCTATCCGAACCCTTCGCCCGCCTAGTATTGGGTGTGAAGCCCGAGGGGAACCTCCCCGTCTCTGGATCGCTAAACCCACCCGAAGCCGATGGCCTTGGTGCTGCAGATACAACGCCTTCACACGAGCTAATTCGACGCACCGGCTCTATGAGGCCGACGTCCCTCGACCAAGTGCTCGCCGAAGCTGCCAAGCTTGGTATTTCGGTTGACGATGGGCGAGAGTCTGCCTCGGGCTGCATCTGGGTAAGCCTTGTGGCCACGCCCGACAACCCGCATCGAAGGCTTGCGCGTAAGCTCATCGCGTTTGGCTTCGAGCACTGGCCAGGGAAAGGCTATTGGAAATGACTGCGAAAACCCGCAAAGCTCCGCCTCGCGCAACGGCCATGCTCGAATCCCTACGAGGTCTGGGCTATTCGACAGCAGCGGCCCTGGCCGATATCATCGACAACAGCATCTCCGCCGGAGCAAGCGAGGTGCGCATCGATTTCCAGTGGGACGGCCCCGACAGTCGCGTGTTGATCCTGGATGACGGACGCGGCATGAGTGACCCGGAGCTCGAAGGCGCAATGCGCCTCGGCGACAGGAATCCCTTGGCTGCGCGCGAGGCACATGACCTCGGACGCTTCGGTATGGGTTTGAAAACCGCGTCCCTCTCGCAGTGCAGGCGGTTGACAGTCGCCAGCGTAAGGCATGGTGAGTGGAGCTGCTTGCGATGGGACCTCGACGAGTTGGCGGCCGACCCGCAAAGCGATTGGCTCCTGTTCGAAGGCCCAGCCGACGGTTCCCTGCGCTATCTCTCCTGCCTCGACGGCAAAACGGCTGGAACGCTGGTGCTCTGGGAGAAGCTTGACCGTATCGTCACCGCCGGCTACACCCTGGACGACTACTTGACCCTGACTGTGATCGTGGAGGCGCATCTGGCGATGGTCTTCCACCGCCTCCTGCAAGGCCCGCGAGCCCGGATAAAACTGCTGATCAATAACCGCCCCGTCGAGCCTTGGGATCCGTTTATGTCAGGGCATTCCGCCAAGCCTTGGACTTCGCCGCCTGCGCTACAGCGGACTGACAGCGGACAGGTGATGGCACAGTGCCACGTCTTGCCCCACCAGGACAAGCTGACTAAGGACGAGTTCAAAAAGAATGAGGGGCCAGCAGGCTGGACTGCGCAACAAGGCTTCTACGTCTACCGCAATGAGCGTCTCTTGGTAGCTGGCGGATGGCTAGGCCTTGGCAATTCGAAGGCCTGGAATCGGGAGGAAGCACACCGCTTGGCGCGCATCCAGCTCGATATTCCCAACACCGCCGATGCCGACTGGAAGATCGATGTCCGCAAATCAACGGCTCGGCCTCCGGTTGCGCTGCGCCAATGGCTGACTCGACTGGCGGAAGACACACGGGAGCGTGCTCGCCGCGTCTTCGCCTATCGCGGGACGCCGATGCCCACACAACGCAACACGCCAATCGAGCAGGCTTGGCGAGTCGATCGAATGAAGGATGGGATCCGCTATAGGATCGAGCTGACTCATCCCGCAGTTGTGGCCGTGTTAGCTAGGGCGGGGGAACTCTCCCCGATGATCATGGCGATGCTAAGGGTGATCGAGGAGTCGGTGCCTGTTCAACGCATCTGGCTCGACACGGCGGAAAACAAGGACACGCCCAAGACAGGCTTCTCGGGCGAGCCGCCTGACGCGGTCGCCAAAGTGTTGGACACGCTCTTCGCCGACATGATCGGACGGCGCGGCATGTCCATCGACGCGGCTAAGTGTGCGCTGCTGTCGACGGAACCATTCCAGAACTATCCAGCGTTGATTGCGAGGCTTGGAGGCCTTGCTGCTACCTAGGCCAAAAAACACACAAAAAAAGGAGGAACCGTGCCAGATTTCAGCACCTCAACTGCGACAGCGCTCAGCATCGCGCAGAGCCTATTGATTGCGGAAAAGGACAAGGGGCCGGTCACGGCAGCGCTGATCAGCCAGAAGATGGCGATCGCCGCATCCGTGGTCGCGCCAGGCAACGAAGATTCCATTGACCAAGCTTCCGCAGTCGCCGAGTTGATCCGTCGATTTAGCCTATGGATTGGCCAAGACACGGCGCTCTCGGACACAACCGGTCATGAGATCTGGCTCAACGCGGCCCGCAAGAAGGACTGGCGATATTGGCCCCGCTACCGCGATATGCTAGAGCGCAGAATGTCGACGACGGCTGTGGATGCCGTCGACAAGTCCACCGACCGTATTCTGGGGCTTATGGAAGACCCCAGCCGCGAAGGAGCGTGGGACCGCCGCGGTTTGGTGGTGGGACATGTTCAGTCCGGCAAGACTGCCAACTATTCGGGTTTGATATGCAAGGCAGCCGACTCCGGGTACAAGATCATCATCATCCTGGCGGGGTTGCACAACAACCTGCGCTCGCAGACGCAGATCCGCCTTGAAGAGGGCTTCCTGGGTTATGAAACGTCGGCAACGGGCGACATCGTCAAGCTCGTCGGTGTCGGCGTGCACGGCCGCGATTTTGAGATCAAGCCAAACTGCGCGACGAATCGGACCAACACAGGAGATTTCAATACCAAAATTGCCAAGCACTTGGCCATCTCGCCAGAGCAGCGCCCTTGGCTCTTTGTCGTAAAGAAGCACAAGATCGTGCTGGAGCGGCTGCTTAAGTGGATTCGAGGCCATGTGGCCGATGCTACTGACGAAAACGGCAGGCGGTTCGTGTCAAACCTCCCGCTGCTGCTGATAGACGACGAGGCCGATCACGCTTCTGTTGACACTGGAGAACAGCACATTGGCCCTGACGGCAAGCCTGACGAGGACCACGAACCCAAGGCGATCAACAGCAGGATTCGAAGAATCCTCAATACCTTTGCCAAGAAGGCCTATGTCGGCTATACGGCGACGCCCTTCGCCAACATCTTTATCCATCGCCAGAACGAAACGCCCGAGGAAGGCCCGGACCTTTTCCCTCAATCATTCATCGTCAACCTAGCCGCACCCTCCAACTATGTAGGTCCCGCGCGAGTATTCGGCCTGCAAACATCGGAGGGACGTAGCGGCCTGCCATTGACACGCGTGTTCAAGGACCACGCCAGCGAAGATGGCCGTGAGGGCTGGATGCCACCCAAGCATCAGAAGGACCATTCGCCAATCCACAGCGGGCAGGACATTTTGCCGCCCTCGCTACGTGAGGCTGTTTACTCATTTGTATTGGCCTGCGCGGCGCGGGAGGCCCGCGCGCAAGGGAATGAACATTCCTCGATGCTAGTCCACGTCACTCGATTCACGCTCGTCCAGAAAGAGGTGCATCGTCAGGTTGAAGACTTTGTCCAGAAGATGAAGCTGCGCGTTACCCGTGGGATCGATCATGAGACGTTGCTCGGAGAACTGCGCGCTCTATGGGAGTCCGATTTCGTTCCCACGACCCAGACGATTGCCTCCAAACTCACCGAATCGGAAGAGCCGCCCGCAGTTCTCCCCTGGACGGAGATTCTCGCCAAACTGCCCGATGTGCTCTGCGATATCGACGTGCGTATGGTGAACGGCAAAGCCAAGGACGCGTTGGATTACGCCGAGTTAGGCACTAAGGGTCTCAAGGTCATCGCTATTGGCGGTGACAAGCTCGCGCGGGGCCTGACACTCGAGGGCCTGAGCACCAGCTACTTCGTGCGCACGACAAAAATGTATGACACGCTGATGCAGATGGGCCGCTGGTTCGGCTACCGGCCAGGCTATATCGACCTCTGCCGGCTCTATACAACGGAAGAGCTTGTCGAGTGGTTCGGCCACATCGCTGATGCTTCCGAGGAGCTCCGCGAAGAGTTCGACGCCATGGCCGAAAGTGGTGCGACGCCACGCGACTATGGCCTGCGCGTGCAGTCCCATCCGGTCTTGCTAGTAACATCGCCTTTGAAGATGCGGACAGCCAAGAATCTGCAGCTTTCTTTCAGCGGCGACTTGCTCGAAACTGTGTCGATGCACTACGACAGCAAGATTATTGATCGAAACCTTGATACTACAAACAAGCTCATCGCCGCTTGCGGAGCGCCTCATGAAATCAATCCCAAGCGTATGCGTGGCACCCAACAACAAGAATGGGAGGGCTTTCTCTGGAATGATGTGCCGGCCGACCACATCGCCGACTTCTTCGACGCCTTTATCACCCATCCGAAAGCTCGCAAGGTCAATAGCGCGCTACTCCGTGATTTTGTTACCTCCATGGCTGCGACCGGCGAGCTGACCTCATGGACTGTGGCGCTGCTTGGCGCTGGCGCAGGTGGCTCAGGTGGTAAGCACACCTTCACCGGTGGTTTGACTATCGACAAGATGACTAAACGCACTGCCGATAAGGATATCGAAGATCGATACGCGATCGGCCGGCTGCTGTCCCCTCGCGACGAAGCCATCGACCTAGACAATGCTGCCTGGAGTGCTGCGCTCGCCCGGACCAAAAAGATGTTTAATCCCGACGCTGGTCGCCAAAAAAATGGTATCAAACCCAGTGAACCCGACACGCCGAATGGCCCGTCAATTCGCTTCATTCGCGGAAGGGGGGCCAAGGCCGATGGTGTCGCCCCGGCACCTCAACGCGGCCTCCTACTGCTCTATCCCCTCGATCCCCAAAAAGCGGAAAGCGACCTGCTTACTGGTCGGGAAGCCCCGGTCATGGCGTTCGGTGTGAGCTTCCCATCTAGTGAGTCTGGCGTGAAGGTGGAATACGCCGTGGACCACCTAATTTGGACACAAGAGTATGGTCCAGCCGATTGAAGACATAGAGCTTGCGTGGGATTCACTGCGGGATAGTGCGGACGCCTCAGGTTGGCGCAGCATTCCCATCGCGAGGGTTGGTACGTGTTCCTTGCGGGCCGGACTCCGCTTCCCTGAGAAGAACGAGGCTCTACTCGTGAACTTTTCGTCCTCGGCGATGCCGATCGGCGAGAAGCTCCCCGACGGACAGGGCTTTGCAGTGTCGCGTGTGGAGCCCTCCGAAGACGGGCTGACCTGGCTAGCGCTGACCCGCAGCTCGCACGGCAGTCTGGAGCTCTTCACCGCGATGGTAGCCGACGTCTCGCATGCAATGGAAATCGAGTCCGATTTCGAGGAGGAGCAGCTGCTGAAAGTTTTCCTCGGGCGGATCCGTGCCTGGCAGGAATTCATGCGCAAGGGAGCTCAGGCCTTGAGCCCGGAATCCGAGATCGGCTTGGTGGGTGAACTCACGGTGCTTCGGGCAGTTATCGACGCAGGAGTTTCGTCAGCCTCCGCCATTGAATCGTGGGTAGGCCCGCTCGACGGCGTACAGGATTTCGAGCTGGGAACCGGCTCCTTAGAGGTAAAGACCACGCTTTCAGTTACCGGATTCCCCGCCAAAATCGGTTCGCTTGAGCAGCTTGACGACTCTATACGCCAGCCTCTTTTCCTCGCGGGTGCGCGGTTGCGTCAATCTGAAGCCGGAAAGCGTCTGCCGGAGCTGGTAGCGGAGATGCATGATGTCGCAGCAGGTGAAGTCGAAGCAGCGCGACTGTTGAGCGAGCGGTTAATCGCCGCGGGTTACTTCGACGCCCATGCGGACCGCTACCACCGCAGATTCACGCTGTACGACATTCGCGTTGTAGAGGTAAAGGACTGTTTCCCACGTCTTACGCTGGGCAATGTACCGTTGGGCATCATGAAAGCCACGTACGAGATTGATTTAGACAAGGCGTCGGGACCGAGCATTTCTGTCGCCGATACAGTCAAAAAATTGGGAGTGATATGAGTTCAAGGCTGCTGGATTTCCTGCGCGAGACGCAGTTCGAAGTGAAAACTCAAATGCGAGAGGGCGCGCTCTACGAGGAGCTGGTCTTCGCCGGCATCGTTATGGAGCATATGTCGGAGATCGGTATGACTTTCGATCCCGTCGAGTGCCACTTTGAAGGCACTGTGGGCAATGCCATCCTGCGACTCAGTGGCTACTCTGTCTCCGACGACAGCGAGCAACTAGACCTGTTCGTGAGCCTGTATGCCGGTGTGGATGAAATCACGCCCATCACAGACTCCGAAGCCAAGGTGGCAGCCGAGCGCTGCCTACGGTTTTTGACACTATGCGCTGAGGGAAAGATGGCGCAAAAGCTTGATCCATCCAGTGACGTACGCTCGCTGGCAGTGACGCTGCAGACGATTTTCAATGATCTTGAACAGATCCGCGTCTACGTCATAACGGACCGCGTGGCCAAATCCAAGAGTTTCAAGACTCGTGATATCGGCGGCAAGGCAGTGCGACTTGAGGTAATGGATATCGAGCGGCTGCACAGGCACACTTCCGAAGGAAAGCCACGCGATGAGCTGGTTGTTGACTTCAACGAGGTGTCGGGCTCTTCGTTACCCTGCGTCTATGTGCCGGGCGAAAACGACGACTATGATTACGCGTTGACAGCCATTCCAGGAGAAGCCTTGCGGCTGCTGTACGAGAAGTTCGGTGCGCGTCTGCTGGAGGCTAATGTCCGGTCCTTCCTGAGCGTGACGAGCAAGAAGAGCGTCAATGCTGGAATTCAGTCGACGTTGCGCTCCGCACCTGAGCGGTTCATGGCCTACAACAACGGCATCGTGATCGTGGCTGACGAGATGATCCTGGGTAAGACCTCTCAGGGCGAGCAGGGAATCGCTTGGCTCAAAGGCCTGCAAATCGTGAACGGTGGCCAGACAACGGCCTCTCTCTATTTCACCAAAAAGAAGTATCCCGAGGCGGATCTCAGTCCCGTCCGTGTGCCTGCGAAGATCATCGTCATGAAGGTACAGGACTCCATTAAGGAGGAAGCCTTGGTGTCAGACATTTCGCGCTATGCCAATAGCCAGAACGCAGTCCGCCAATCGGACCTATCAGCGAATAAGCCCTTCCATGTGGAAATCGAAAAGCTCTCGCGCTCGGTCTACTGCCCAGACGGGGTGAGCCAATGGTTCTACGAGCGAGCCGCTGGAAGTTATAACACCCTGCTCGCTCGCGAGGGAAATACACCAACCCGCCTCAAGGCGCTGAAGGAGGCCATCCCATCGGCTCGCCGTGTCACCAAGACGGATTTGGCTAAGTATCTCAATGCCTGGGACTGCAAGCCTGACATTGTGAGCAAGGGTTCGCAGAAGAACTTCGACAGTTTCATGGCCGCGCTCGCGCCCAATGACGGCCAAGAAGCGCCATTGCCTAATGTGGCCGATTTCAAGGCAATGATCGCTAAGGCCAAGCTCTATCGAGACGCACAGAAACTATTGCGCCCGATGTTCCCAGCCTTCCAGGCCAACGTAACCGCCTACACCATCGCTGTGCTATCCGAGAAGCTTGGTGCGCGCATCGATCTCGACCGCATCTGGATTAAGCAGGCTGCATCGCCGGAGCTGATGTCGCAGATTGCTACTTGGGCTAAGGAAGTCAATGATACGTTGCATGCTACTTCCGGCGGGCGTATGGTATCCGAGTGGGCCAAGCGTCCGGAATGCAAGGAGGCTGTGATGGGTGGAAATTATTCGGAGCCGGCTGACGACATTCCTGAGGTTAGGCCCGCATGAGCGGCTGGCAAGGCGGCCGCGGGAGATGATAGTTAGTCATGCCAGATGTCGTCAGCCCAGAAAAGCGCAGCCGGATGATGTCCGGCATCAAGGGTAAAAATTCCCAACCCGAGATGCTTGTTCGAAAAATGTTGTTCGAATTGGGGTATCGTTTTAGGCTGCACCGACGCGACTTGCCTGGTACGCCGGACATCGCCATGCCCGGCCGCAAGATCGCGATCTTTGTGCACGGTTGCTTCTGGCACATGCATCCGGGATGCAAGTACGCAAAGACGCCATCTACGCGCGCAGAATTTTGGACTGCCAAACTGCGAGGCAATGTCGAACGCGATCAGCGTGCTGTAAGCAAGCTGGCCGAGATGGGCTGGAGAGTGCTAAACGTTTGGGAGTGCGCGATGCGCGATCCTGAGGCCGCCACGGTCCTGCCCAAAGCCCTCCAGCAATGGATCAATAGCGGCGTGAGCTTTGGAGAGATCAGCGCTCGAAGTCTAGCGGCTGATACCAAGTCTGAGGTGGGCGGCGCGCTCTAGCATGCCATCTATGCCAATCTAGAGCGGCGCTCATGCAACCCAGCAAGTGCTTGCCCACGAGCTTCTCGAGGGCCCTCCGTCATCGCGTGCACCCGCGCCGAGACGCAATTTTTGATGGCGCCGCGCCGTCACTTTCGACGCGGAGAAGTCATAAAATCTAGAATTATTTGGCCGATTTGTTTGGCTAGCAGCGGTGGGACGGCATTGCCGATTTGACCGTATTGTTCTGTTCGATTCCCTTCGAAGAAGTAGTTGTCGGGGAACGTTTGCAAGCGGGCGGCTTCGCGTGCAGTCAGGCTACGGCACTGTGCGGGGTCAGGATGGATATAGTAGTGCCCATCTTTCTTGATGTGAGCAACCACCGTAGAGGACGGGAATTTTCCCATTTGGACGCGAAAGCGATCCTTGAATGGAATTGTCTCTTCGTCCACGTTTACATGATCTGGTAGCAATTTCGGCGGAAAGTTGCGCAAGTCCGGGGCATACGGCTGCGTCGCGGCAAAGCAGGCCGCGAACATATAGCGATGCAGGTCCGATCGCATGTGGCTACGCGTCTCATGGTGCAAGACGCCGCCGAGATTCGGATCCAGATACCAGTCCTGCAAGTTCGCAGGCATGCACCTGCCTGGAGCCACTACGGCTTCCACGAACGAGGCGCCAAACGTCGTCTGTTTCTCGGCTTTCTTGATGTACTTCGCCATGGCGATCTCAATAACACTACGCAGCGGCACGCGCCAGCCTTTAAGTGCCTGGGGTGCCTGCCGAATTGCGGCAATCCACGTTTCACGTGAATCGGGCTCTCTGGACAAGCGGCTGCGTAGCTCTGGCAGACCTGCAAGCGCGGCACTCACCCCAACTTTGCTGTCCGCCTTGCGAAGCAAGAAAGACTCGGGCCGTTCCCTGAGCGCTGGAGTTGCCTCCGCGATGTCCGCACGGATGCCAAAGAGGATCACTCGATGCCGATTTTGCGGAATTCCGTAGTCTTCGGCTTCTATCACATAGTCATTGGGCTCAAGCTCACCTTCGGTTTTCTGGACTACAAACGAGCGGATTTCATATTTCAGGTCGCTCCGAGGCGCTTTTAGGTCGGAAAGAATCTGTTCAAAGATGCGCTTGCCGGAGTTGGTGGAGTTGAGCATCCCCTTGACGTTCTCCATCACGAAGATGGCGGGAGCGAATTGTTGGATGATCCGCAAGTATTCCATGTAGAGGAAGTGCTTGGCGTCTGCCTCGAACTTCTCCACGTCCTTACCGCGAAGCCGTGATCGGCCGGCGAGGGAGTAGGCTTGGCACGGGGGGCCGCCGATAAGCACCCAATCTGTCTGGTTGCCCAAAGCCTCACGAATCCATCCGTCGACTTCCTCGGGTGGGGTGACGCCGAGTTCTGCGCATCGGGCCTCTTTAGCGGCGTGCTCCGCTGCATCCTTGATCTCAGGATGGGATAGAAACTGCTCGCGGGCTATCTTGCCGCGAACGTAGTCGTAATAACAGTTCGGGACTTTTCCCTTGGGAAACTTGCGGAAGATCGCCCGAAGCAGCAGTGTGCGATGGGCGACCGGATCCTTTTCGATGGAGACTTTGACGGCGAACCGGTGAACGCCCGTTGTATCCACGACAGACGAAAGCCCTTCGCATAGCCCCCCAGGTCCGGCAAACAGGTCTATCACCGGAATCTTTCCACGCTGAGTCATTAGTTCTGTATTTTGTATCAGTGGACCTTAGTCGCAAGGCCTTGGATTGTATCAGTGGACCTTAGTCGCAGGGCCCAAAACATGGGTGCGCAGTGCTTCTGTGCTGTTCTGAATTCATGCCTTGTCGCTAGGTCGAGAATCTATTCGTGGATGTGGCCTGCGTCTGTGGTTGTAGAGAAACAATATTGGATTCTGGTTGATGGCCTTGGTTGACAGGCACTGGCAGGGTTGGGTGCAGCGCTGTCGAGTGTTGTAGCCGCTCAACCGTGGCGGCATGGTAGACCGCTCCTCATCCAAGATAATGTTTAGCCTAGGCCTAAGTTGCATTGCTCGATAGTGAAATCGTCCGCCGAACCAAGAGGAGAGCGACAGTGCTCTTCGGTATACTTCTCCCCACTACCGCACCAACGGTAGCCCCGGTTTGGAAGCCGGCAATGTCTTTGGCGGACCGCCGCCGCTTGGCGGCTTTTTCACGTCCGTACGCCTCTGCACGTCCCTATGGGCGGGCCCTGGCGAGGGTGCGTACGCGCACGCCGGTTTCCAAAGACGCCGGTCTTCCAACCTTGCCTTGCGCCCGCCCACCCCATTTGGAAGTGGGGAGCGGGCTTCATCAGTCTTTGGAGCCTGTCATGCAATCCCACCCCCTCACCCAAAACCCCTGGCTGGTCGACACCGACCCCGAACTCGGCCCGGTCCCCCTCTCCCACCTCTACAACATCGAACGCGCCCGCTACGCCATCCAGACCATCGCCCGCCTGGTCGGCAACAGCGCCTCGGAACCCGCTGCCACCGGCAGCCAGCCGCTGGACGCATGGACGGTGGCCGCGTTGATGGGCGGCGTGGAGGGCCTGTGCGATCACCTCGGCACCCTGACCGACGCCATGCTGGAATCGGCCCGCGCCTACGCCGATGACGCCGCGTTCGACGCCGCCACGCACAACGCGCCGCGCTCGATCCAGTAACCCAAAAAAGACCAACGGCCTGGCGCGCAACGCGTCAGGCCAGTTCCAGGCCACCAAGCGTCAGGCCGTCCCATCCCCAAGCATCAAGCCACCCTCACCCCGCCCGCCGAAACGCCCGTCGATACCCCATCGGGCTCGTCCCCACGATCCCCGTGAAATGCTCCCGCAGCGACACCGCTGACCCGAACCCCGCCTCCATCGCCACCCGCTCCACCGGCAGGTCCGTCGTCTCCAGCATCCCGCGCGCACGATTCACCCTCGCCTGGATCACCCATTGCAGCGGACTCACCCCCAGCAGTTCCTGAAACCGCCGGTTCAAGGTGCGCACGCTGACCGCGGCCTGGGCGGCCAGGGCGGCGACGGTCAGGTTCTCGGCCAGCCGGTGTTCGATCCAGTGCAGCAGCGGCGTCAGGTCGGTGTGCGAGGCCGGCGTGGGCCGGACGATGAATTGCGCCTGGCCGCCGGCGCGTTCCAGCGGCACGACGGCCAGGCGGGCGCTGTTGGCCGCGCCGGTGCTGATCATTCTGCTGGTGGTGATGAAGCCGTTCTGACCTCGTCCGTGAAGCGCAGCCATTCGCTTCGTCCGAAACCCACGGCCCGCACGCGCATGGACGCCTTGAAGCCCTTCAAAATGGGTTTCAGTCTATCCACGATAGTGATACGCGTGCATTGCCATGAATGCCCTGTTTGTCGAACGGCCCGAGTTCTCGCGCGACCGCGAGAAGTTCCTGGACGATGACGCATTTCGCGCGCTGCAATGCCTGATGCTGAAAATGCCGGAGGCGGGCGTGGTGCTCGAAGGCACGGGCGGACTGCGCAAGCTGCGCTACGCCGATCCCCACCGCAGCCGGGGCAAGCGCAGCGGCCTGCGCGTGATCTATTACTGGTGCGATGCCGAACGGCAATTCTGGCTGTTCCGGCTGTACGTCAAGGTGGACGTGGACGAAGACACCGTCGGCCGCCGAATCGTGTCAGGCAAGCAACTGGCGCGGGCGCTGGGCAAGGCGGGACTACCCCTTGAGGCCGCGACGCGGCAATCACGCAAGCGTTCGTCGCATTATCGGGCGCCGAAGCATTCGGTGAAGGTGGACCTGGGCTGAACGGACGAAGGGCATTGCGCGAGGCCGGCGCGGGGCTTTCGATCCCGCGCAGCGCGATTGCCGCCGATGCGCGCATTACCCACACAACATGCCATTCATCCGATTTTCGTGCGCATCGCGCCGAATCTCGGATCGTTCCTACGTCGCGCACGAACGGAGCGCGACTAAAAGTGAAGTCCTGTATGGCGCTTTGCGAAGCGCGCAATTGCCGATTCCAGATATCGCCGGCGATCCGTGGCGGGTGACGGGATGTGGGGGTTCCCGCAGTCATCAAGACGATTGCGACGCCCTCCCTTCAAGCCGCCTTCAACCGAGTACGAATGATGTCCAAGCTCCGTTCCCTGATTGTGTGGTCCGTGGTCTTCACGCAGGTCTGGACGCCCGTGCTGGCGCAGACCCTGCCGATCTCGGTGGACAGAAGCGTGCCGGGCGCCAAGCCCTTCGTGA
>NZ_JCBANN010000060.1:0-31275 GCF_059761975.1 Achromobacter sp. 46006 | reverse complement strand
ATTCCGGCATACGTAGTGTCTTGCGGCGGGGTGTTGGTCGCTGCGCGCTTGCGGTGAGTGGGGGGATGGATGGACCGCTGCGCTGCTGGTGGTCGAAGAGGAGCTGTGCACCATCCGGCGGCGTGGTTGCTGCACACCATCCAGTTATTGGCAGGCGCGGGCAACCGAACACTACCGCTCACGCCTTGAGCGTCGCGTCAGGTCACGGGCGCTTATACGCAACACAATCAATTTCCACCTTTGCATCCACCATCAGCGGCGACTGCACGCAGGCGCGGGCGGGAGGATTGTTGCCGAAGTATTCCTTGAAGACCTTGTTGAACGAGGGGAAGTCGCGGGCGTCGTCGAGCCAGACGCCGCAGCGCACGACGTGTTCGGGGCCGTAGCCGGCTTCCTTGAGGATCGCGAGAACCTGCTGGATGGCCTTGTGGGATTGGGCGACGGTGCCGCCTTCGATGACTTCGCCGTTTTCCATCGGGACCTGGCCCGAGACGTAGAGCCAGCCGTCGGCGGCAACGGCGCGGGCGAAGGGCATGTGGGAGCCGCCTTGGCCGGTGCCGCCGGCGACGCCGTAGCGGGTGATGCCGTTGTTGTCGGCGGTGGGGGTGGTGCTGCTCATGTCAGGGCTCCTGGAGGGCGGGGGTGGAAGCGGCGAAGCTGGCGCGCAGGTCGCCGTTGCGGGGCAGCCAGCGGCCGGCGCGGTCGCCGGTGGGTTGGCCGTGGCGGTAGGACAGGACGCCGTTGACCCAGACAGCCTCGATGCCGGCGGCGGTCTGCACGGGGGCGGCGAAGGTGGCGCGGTCGATGACGGTGGCGGGGTCGAACAGCACCAGGTCGGCGTGAAAGCCTTCGCGCACCAGGCCGCGTCCGGCCAGGCCAAAGCGGGCGGCGGACAGGCCGGTCATCTTGTGGACGGCTTCGGGCAGCGGGAACAGGCCGACGTCGCGGCTGTAGTGGCCCAGCACGCGCGGGAAGGCGCCCCACAGGCGCGGGTGCGGCATGGGGTCGTTGGGCAGGCCGTCGGAGCCGACCATGGTGAGCCGGTTCGACAGCACGCGGCGCACGTCGTCCTCGTGCATGTTGTGGTAGACGGCGCCGGCCGGTTGCAGGCGTTTCGCCGCTTCCAGCAGCGTCACGTTCCAGTCGGCGGCGATGGCGGACAGTTTGCGGCCGGCCTGTTCCGGGTGCGGCACGGACCAGGTGATGTCGATGTCGAATTCGTCGGTGACCTGCTTGAGGTCGAGCGTGGACGAGCTGGCCGAGTACGGGTAGCAGTCGCAGCCCACATGCTGCATGCGGCCGGCGTTCTCCAGTTTGAACAGCACTTCCCTGGTTCGGCCCCAGTTGCCGGCGCCGGCGCATTTCAGGTGCGACACCACCACCGGCACGCGGGCGTGCAGGGCGATGTCGAAGGCTTCCTGCATGGCTTCCAGGATGGCGGCGAATTCCGAGCGCAGGTGGGTGGTGTAGAGTGCGCCGAATTCGTCCAGGACTTCGGCCAGCAGCTTGACCTCGGCGGTGTCGGCCTCGATCGCCGAGCCGTAGGCCAGACCGGTGCTCAGGCCGATGGCGCCGTGGGCCAGGGCTTCGCGCAGCTGCTCGCGCATGGCCATCACCTGGGCGCGCGTGGCGCTGCGGTCGAGGCGGTCCATGTGGTTGTTGCGCAGGGCGGTGTGGCCGACCAGCGCGGCGACGTTCACGGCGGGCTGCGCGGCCTCGATGGCGCGGGTGTAGTCGGCGAAGGTCGGGTAGGTGAAGTCCTCGCGCCGGCCCAGCAGGTTCATCGGGTCGGGCGGCTCGCCCCGCAGCGAGACGGGCGAGGCGCTGATGCCGCAGTTGCCCACCACCACCGTGGTCACGCCCTGCGACAGCTTGGGCAGCATGCCGGGCGTGCGGATGACGTTGGTGTCGTCATGCGTGTGGACATCGATGAAGCCGGGGGCGAGCGCCAGGCCGGCGCCGTCAATGACCTGGCGCGCCGCGGCGCCGGCCAGGTCGCCAATGGCGGCAATGCGGCCGCCGGCCAGCGCCACGTCGGCGGCGTATTCGGCGCCGCCCGAGCCGTCGAGCACGCGGACATTGCCGATGAGGGTGTCGTACATCCTGGTTTCCAAATTCAATCGCCCAGCGGCAGCCGGTTGGGGCCGCCGCGGTGTTCGTCCAGCGCCAGCTTGATGCGGCGCAGGCGTTCGCGGTTTTCTTCCTGATTCAGCATGGCTAGCTCGGTCGACAGCAGGTCGATCGCCAGCATCATGGCGTAGCGCGAGGCCGAGGGCTTGTAGATGAAGTCGGTTTCGTCGGTGCGGATCGGTAGCACCACATCGGCCAGCTCGGCCAGTTCCGAGGTGGCGTCGGTGACGGCGACGATGCGGGCGCGATACTGCTTGACGATGCGCGCCGCGCCGACGATTTCGGGGGTCAGGCCCGAGGCCGACAGGATCACCACGGCGTCGCGTTCGTCGAGCGTGGCGGCCACCATGCGCAGCAGCACGGCGTCGCTGTAGACCGCGATCGGATAGCCCAGGCGCACCAGGCGCGACTGCACTTCCTGCGCCAGCACGGCCGAGGCGCCGCCCATGCCGAATACATACACCATGCGGGCGCCGTCGACGATGGACGCGGCGGCCTCGAACAGCGGCTCGGTGAAGGTCGGCAGATGGGCGCGCAGCGTGCTTTCGATGTCGGCGTAGATGCGCGCGTAGAACGTGCTTTCCTCGGCCGGGGCGCTCTGGTCCAGGAAGCGGCTGCCGACGGTGCTGGCCTGGGCCAGTTTCATCTTCAGGTCGCGGGTGTCGTCGCAGCCGACGGTACGGGCGAAGCGCGAGATGGTGGCGATACTGACGCCGGCCTTGGCCGCCAACTGGTCCACGGTGGCGCTGGCGCTCCAGATGATGTTGTCCAGGATGGCGTCGGCGACTTTGCGTTCGGTCACGCTCAGGTCGTTGCGGCGGCTGCGGATCTGGAAGACGATGTCGCGGATGATGTTCATTGGGGGATTCCTGGGTCGAAGCGGGCGTGGGCCTCAGGCGGCCAGTTCGGGATCGCCGAGGCGCGAACAGGCCGCGTAATGGCCCGGCCCGACGCTGACATCGCGCGCCTCGGTCGTGGCACAGGACGCGGCGGCGTGCGGGCAGCGGGTGCGAAAGACGCAGCCCGACGGCGGGTTGACCGGGCTGGGGATGTCGCCCTTGAGCAGGATACGCGAACGCGGCGCGCGCGGATCCGGCACCGGCGCGGCCGAAAGCAGGGCGCGGGTGTACGGATGGCGCGGCCGCGCGTAGACCTCGCTGGTGGGGCCGCGTTCCATGACGCGGCCCAGGTACATCACCACCACCTCGTCGCACAGGTAGTCGACCACGGCCAGGTCGTGCGCCACGAACAGCATGGTCAGGCCCAGGTCGCGTTGCAGATCCTGCAGCAGGTTCAGGACCTGCGCCTGCACCGACACGTCCAGCGCCGACACCGGTTCGTCGGCCACGATGAAGTCCGGCTCCACCGCCAGGGCGCGGGCGATGCCGATGCGCTGGCGCTGGCCGCCGGAGAACTCATGCGGATAGCGGCGGCTGTGGTCGGCGTTCAGGCCGACGCGTTCGAGCAGTTCGCCGATGCGGGCCGCGCGGCGGTGCTGCGCGAGTCGATGGGTGTCGAGCGCTTCGCCCAGGATTTCGGCCACCGTCATGCGCGGGTTGAGGCTGGCGTAGGGGTCCTGGAACACGATCTGCATGCGGCGGCGCCATGGCAGCATTTCCTTCTCGGACAGTTTGGTGATGTCCTGGCCGTCGAACAGCAGGCGGCCGGCGGTGGGCGCGAACAGGCGCAGCAGGGCGCGGCCGGTGGTGGTCTTGCCGGAACCGGACTCGCCCACCAGGCCGACGATGGTGTTGCGCGGTACGTCGAAGCTGACACCGTCCACGGCCCGCACCACCGGCGCGTTGCGCGCCTGCGAAGTGGGGAAGTGGACTTTCAGGTCCTCGATGCGCACCAGCGGTTCGGCGGCGCGCGCGGGTTGGGGGCTTGCGGTCATAGCGGGGTCACCTTGATGCAGCGGGCGCGGTGCTGGGCCTGCACCGGCACCAGTTCGGGCACGTCGCGCCGGCAGTTGTCGTCGGCCAGCGCGCAGCGCGGCGCGAAGGTGCAGCCGGCAGGCAGCGACAGCACGCTCGGCACGTTGCCCGGGATGGCGCGCAGGCGCTCGCCGGAAGCCAGCAGCGCCGCGGTCGGCAGACAGGACAGCAGGCCGCGGGTGTACGGATGGGTGGGCTTCTCGAACAGGTCGTAGATGCCGGCGTCCTCGACCACGCGGCCGGCGTACATCACCGCCACGCGATGCGCGATCTCGGCCACCACACCGAGGTTGTGGGTGATGAACAGAATGCTCATGTTCATCTCGGCCTGCAGCCGGCGCAGCAGATCCAGGATCTGGGCCTGCACCGTCACGTCCAGCGCGGTGGTGGGCTCGTCGGCGATCAGCACGGCCGGGTTGCAGGCCAGCGCCAGGGCGATCATGACGCGTTGGCGCATGCCGCCGGACATCTGGTGCGGATACTCGTTGACGCGCCGGTCGGCCGCCGGGATCTCGACGCGGTCGAGCATGTCGCGGGCGCGCTTCATGGCCGCCGCGCGCGATCCGCCCTCGTGTTGCAGCACGGCTTCGGCGATCTGGTCGCCCACCGTATACAGCGGATTCAGGCTGGTCATCGGCTCCTGGAAGATCATGGCGATCTCGGCGCCGCGGATGCGGCGCAGCGTGGCCGGCGAGGCGTGGGCCAGGTCGTGTTCCTGGCCGCGGCGGTCGCGAAAGCGGATCTGGCCCGCCTCGATGCGGCCGGCCGGCTTGGGCAGCAGGCCCATGATGGACAGGCTGGTGACGGATTTGCCTGAGCCGGATTCGCCGACGATGGCCAGCGTTTCGCCGCGGGCCAGGTCGAAGGTGACGCCGTCCACCGATTTGGCGATGCCGTCGCGGCTGTGGAACCAGGTTTTCAGGCCTTCCACCGACAGCACGACGTCGCGGGTGCTTGCGGTCATGATTACAGCTCCTTGCGCAGGCGCGGGTCGAGCACGTCGCGCAGGCCGTCGCCGACCAGTTGCAGCGACAGCACCGACAGGACGATGGCGATGCCGGGGAAGATCATGATCCAGTCGGCCGAGCCCATGTACTGCTGGCCGGCGTTGATCATGGTGCCCCAGGTGGGAATGTCGGGCGAGACGCCCACGCCCAGGAACGACAGGCCGGCTTCGGCCAGGATCGCGTAGGCGAAGATGAAGGTGCCTTGCACCAGGATCGGCGACAGCAGGTTGCGCAGCACGTGCACCGTGACGATGCGCCAGGTCGACACGCCCAGCGCGCGGGCGGCCTCGACGAACGGCAGTTCGCGGATCACTAGCGTCGAGGCGCGCACGATGCGGGCCAGGCGCGGCGTGTAGACGATGCCCAGCGCGATCACCACGTTCACCAGCGACGGCCCCAGCGCGGCCACCAGCGAGATCGCCAGCAGGATGTCGGGAAACGCCATCATGGCGTCGATCAGGCGCGACACGAACTTGTCGGCCGAGCGGAAGAAGCCGGCGATCAGGCCCAGCGCGATGCCCAGCACGCTGGACAGAATCACCACCGAAAAGCCCACCATCAGCGACAGCCGGCCGCCGTAGATGACGCGGCTGAACACGTCGCGGCCGAAGTCGTCGGTGCCGAACCAGTGCACGGCGCCAGGCGCCTTGAGGCGGTTCATGATTGAAAGCTTGAACGGATCGTAGGGGCTGACCCACGGCGCCAGCAGGGCCGCGGCCACCAGCACGATCAGCACGATCAGGCTGATCAGCACGGTCTTGCGGGCCACCAGCAGGCGCAGCACCTGCCAGCGGTCCGCGCCGGCGTTGACGGTAGTCGGATTAGTCATTTCGGTGGTTTCGTTCGAGGCGCCGAAGGCGCGTCGGGGATGGGTTCATCATCAGTAGCGGACGCGCGGATCGACCAGCAGGTACAGCAGGTCGATGAACAGGTTGATGAGCACGTAGATGGCCGCGATGATCAGCAGCGCGCCCTGGATGACGGGATAGTCGCGGCGCAGCACGGCCGACACCACCAGGCTGCCCACGCCGGGCAGGCCGAAAACGGTCTCGGTGACCACGGCGCCGCTGATCAGCAGGGCGGTGGTCAGGCCCAGCACCGTCAGGATCGGGATCAACGCATTGCGCACGGCGTGCTTGAGGATCACGCGGCTTTCCGGCAGACCCTTGGCGCGCGCGGTGCGGACGTAGTCGTCGCGCAGCACGTCCAGCATGCTGGCGCGGATGAAGCGCGTGATCAGCGCCGAGTTCACCAGCCCCAGCACCACCGCGGGCAGCACCAGGTGCGACAGCCGCGTCGCGAACGAGGCGTCCGGGCCGCCGTAACCCGACACCGGCAGCCAGCCCAGCTTGACCGAGAACACCTGCATCAGCAGCAGCCCCAGCCAGAAGCTCGGCACGCTGGAGGTGAACATCGAGAACGACAGCACCGACTGGTCCAGCGTGGTGCCGCGCTTGACCGCCGACAGGATGCCGACCGGCAATGCGATCAGCGTGGCGATGCACAGCGACATCAGCGTCAGCAGCAGGGTCGGTTCGGCGCGGTCGGCCAACGCCGCCAGCACCGGCTTGTTCATGAAGATGGATTGGCCCAGGTCGCCCTGGACCAGCTTGCCCAGCCACGACACGTACTGCACCGCCAGCGGCTGGTCGAGCCCTAGCTGGTGCTCCAGCGCGGCGATGTCGGCCTGGCTGGCCTGGGGGCCGAGCATCACGGCGGCGGGGTTGCCGGGCGTGACGCGGATGATGACGAACACGATGGTCGCTACGATGAACATCACGGCCACCAGCCCGACCAGCCGGTTCAAGAGATAACGCAACACAGTGGCATCCTAAGGATCGGCGCGCCGACATGGGCGCTGGGATTGCGGTTGGGGGGACCCGCGTGGGCCCCCCAACCGCGCGGCTTACTTCGGCGCCTTCCAGGCGTTCCAGAAGAACGGCCACGCCGCCGGCTTGACGCCTTGCAGCGACGGTGAACGGGCGGCCTGGGCGTTGAAGTCGCCGACCTTCACGAACGGCACTTCGTCATACACCGCCTGCTGCACGTCGGCCCAGCGCTTGACGCGTTCTTCCTGGGTGCGGGCCTGGTTGAAGGCATCCATCACCTGCGCGCGGCGCGGCGTGTCCCACCAGCCCGGCGCGTCCTTGGACGGGAAGTCGATCAACGCGGGCTCGGGCAGGAACACGCTGTGGGTGATGAAGATGTCCCACACGGCCGGGTCCTGGCGGCGCTGCGTCAGCGTGGCCCAGTCGACCACCTGCATGTCGACGGTGAAACCGGCGGCCTTGAGGTATTCCGCGGCCACCAGCGCCATCTTGTAGTGGAACTCGTACTGCTGGCTGGTCAGGATGCGGATCTTCTTGTCGGCCACGTTGGCGCTGTCCAGCAGCTTCCTGGCCGCGGCGGCGTCGCCCTTGTTGTAGACCTTGCCGCCCAGCGACGTGGCCCAAGGGTAGCCTTCCGGATAGAGGTCGCCGTTGAGCTTGTAGAAGTCCTTGTTGCCGAATGCGGCGTACAGCATGTCCTCTTCGTTCAGCGCCAATTGCACGGCCTGGCGCACCGCCAGATTGGACATGATGCCCTGCTTGGTGTTGAGCACCAGGCGCGGCCAACCGAAGGGCTTGAGCATGATCGGGTCGGAGCGGCCGCCCTTGAGCTTGTCCAGCGCTTCCACCGGCAGCGAGTCGACGTAGTCGAACTGGCCCGCGGCGGCGGCTTCGGAACGGGTGTTGGCGTTGGCGACCGGCACGAAGCGGATTTCGTCCAGGTATTGCTTGCGGGCGCCGCCGTAGCCGTCGGGCTCGCCTTCGCGCTGCTTGTAGCCCTCGAAGCGGGTCAGCTGGATGTACTGGTCCGGCACGCGCGCCTTGAGCTGGTAGGGGCCGGTGCCGACGATCTCGGTCAGCACCGGGGCGATCTTGCCCTTGGGCATGATCACGGCGGCGGCGTTGTTCATGGCCAGCAGCGCGGTCAGCGGCGCATACGGCTGCTTGAGCGTGATGCGGATGGTGTTGGCGTCGGGCGCCTCGATGTTGGCGATGACCTTGGCGGCCATCTTGCCGCGCGTGGCGGTCTCGGTCCAGCGCTTGAGCGAGGCCAGCACGTCCGACGAATCCATCTTGGAGCCGTCATGGAAGGTGATGCCCTGGCGCAGCGCGATGGTGTAGACCAGGCCGTCCGGCGTCACCTCGGGCATCTTGTCGGCCAGCAGCGGCGTCAGGTTCCACTTGGCGTCGAAGGTGTACAGCGTTTCGAAGAAGTGCTGCGTCAGGATGCCGACCAGGTCGGCGGTGCTGCTCATTGGGTCCAGCGTGGGCGGCTCGCCGATGGTGGCGACGGAAATCGTGCCTCCCTTGACCGGCGTGGCACAGAGGGCGGGGGACGACAATGCGGTCAAGCCAATTGCGCCGGCCACGAGCAGGCTTTTCAGCCCACCGCCTTGCCGGGAGGTACGGAAGTTCATGATTCTCTCTCCAGAGGGTCAAAAACAGGTTGTCGCGTGATTCAGTGAAAGTCCGGTAAGGCGCCGGATGCCCGAGTTCGTTCTTGCCCCCCCGGGCGCGGGGCTTGTCGGTAGCGCAACGGAACGCGCGGCCGCACCGCGCTCAAAGGCTCAGAAAAAGGTGTCCGCGACGTCGATGACGCGGTACTGCTCGTCCACCAGCAGCACCTGGCGCCACTTGTCGAACGTCAGGCAGGGATGGGAGATGTCGAAGGCGATCATGTCGCCAACCTGGATGTCGTCGTTCTCGCCGATCTGCATGAACGCGTGCTGGTCCATCATGGCGGTGAGCTTCCATTGGGACGGCGCGGCGCCAGGCGCGCTTTGCCCGGGGCGGAAATGCAGCGAAGGCGTCGGCAGGCCGGCGTCGAAGGCGGCGTCGCGCTTGCCCATGGCCACGATGGCGCGGCCAGGCTCGGGCAGCGACTGCACGTAGGCCCAGACCTGCAGCGCGGGTTGCAGTCCCGGCTCCATCTTGTGGGCGACGGGATTGTTGGCATTGATGCGCTCGGCGGCCGAGCGGTAGACGCCGACGTCGTGCGACAGGTAGCAGCCGGGACGCAGCACGACTTCCAGCGGCGCGCCGATGTCCAGTTGCGAGAATTCCTCGGCCACCACGTCGAACCAGGCCGAGCCCGCGCCGGAGATCAGGGCAGGGCCGTGCTTGCGCAGGCGGCCGGCGGTCGCCAGGCCGCGCAGCGCGTCGGTGGCGCGGCGCAGGAAGGCGCGGATCGCGCTTTCGTCCTGCAGCACGCCTTCGTAGACTTCGATGCCGGCCAGCGCCAAGCCGGGCCAGCGGCCGATTTCCTCGACCACGGCCTGCAATTGCGCGTCATCGCGCACGCCGGTGCGCCCGCCCGTCGGGCCCAGTTCGATCAGGACCGGCAGCACCAGGCCTTGCTCGCCGAAGTAGCGGCCCAACTGGGCGGCGTTGGCGGCCGAGTCGACGATACAGAAATAGGTGAATGCCGGATCGCGCAGCAGCTTGGCGATCAAGGCCATGTTGGCGCGGCCCACCAACTGGTTGGCCATCAGCACCCGGCGGATGCCGTGGTGGTAGGCCGCCACCACCTGGGGCGCCGTGGCCAGGGTGATGCCCCAGGCGCCGTTGTCGATCTGGCGCTGGAACAGCGCCGGGCTCATGGTGGTCTTGCCGTGCGGCGCCAGCTTGACGCGGTACGCCTCCATGAAGCGCTGCATCCATTGCAGGTTGTGGCGCACGCGGGCCTCGTACAGCACCGCCACCGGCAGGCTGACGTCCTCGGCCAGCAGGTTCCAGTTCAGCGCCGCCACGTCGGCGTTGGTACAGGCGGCGGGAAACGCGCCCAGGCCCTTGCCATTGACGTCCAGGGGGGCTGCGGTGATCGAGGATTGGGGCATGGCGGGTGCTCGTGGCTGGAAAATATTTACGTCAAATCTGATTTTTTTCATTATCGTGAAAGAAATTTACAAGCGGGAGTTGGGAGTTACCCGTAGCCGGCGTGTGCCATGGTGGCCGCCGTCCGCCGCCAGGCAGGCAACCTAACCGCCTGCTGCCCTCTCGCGGCCATTGGCGCGACAATAGGAAATCCGCGGCGATGCCCGTCTTGCCGCCCCACACAAGGAAGAGTCATGCTGAAAGTCGCTTTGGGCCAGTTCGCCGTCAGCCGCGTCTGGGAAGAAAACGCCCAGGTCTGCGTCGATCTCATGGCGCGCGCCCGCGAGGGCGGCGCCGGCCTGCTGGTGCTGCCCGAGGGCATCCTGGCGCGCGACATCACCGATCCGCAAATCGTGCTGAAGGCCGCCCAGCCGCTGGACGGCCCCTTCATCACGCGCCTGCTCGAAGCGAGCCGCGGCGCCTCGCTGGCCACCATGATGTGCGTGCACGTGCCGACCGGCGACGGCCGGGTCTGGAACACCCTGGTCACGCTGCAGGACGGCCGCATCGTGTCGCAGTACCGCAAGCTGCACCTGTACGACGCCTTCACCATGAAGGAATCCACCAACGTCACGCCCGGCAACGACATTCCGCCGCTGCTGGAGATTGGCGGCCTGAAGGTCGGCCTGATGACCTGCTACGACGTGCGTTTCCCCGAACTGGCGCGGCGCCTCGCGCTGGACGGCGCCGACCTGCTGGCGCTGCCGGCGGCCTGGGTGCGCGGCCCGTTGAAGGAAAAGCACTGGGAAGTGCTGGTGACGGCGCGCGCGCTGGAGAACACCTGCTACGTCGCCGCCACCGGCGAATGTGGCGAACGCAATATCGGCTGCAGCATGGTGGTGGATCCGCTGGGCGTGGTCACGGCGCAGGCCGGCGAGGCGCCGGCGCTGGTGTTCGCCGATATCGATCCCGAGCGCCTGGCGCATGCTCGCAAGGTGCTGCCGGTGCTGGCCAACCGCCGCTTCGGGACGCCGGAACTGGCCTGAAGCGGCGGTTTCGCGCGGGTCCGCCGGGCAGGGCGCCGCGCGCCGGTTCCCGGCCGGGCCGCCAGGGGCGCGGGGCCGGCCGGACATGTTGTAATACTGGCTTGATTTCCTTGCCGTCTTCCCTCATCTGCTGCCAATGAGCAACGATCTCTTCGCGGCCGATCCCGCCCATCGGCCTTATGTGCCCCTGGCCGAGCGCCTGCGCCCGCGTACGCTGGCCGACGTCGTCGGCCAGTCGCACCTGCTGGGGCCGGACAAGCCGCTGCGCGTGGCCTTCGAGTCGGGCCGTCCGCACTCCATGATCTTCTGGGGCCCGCCGGGCGTGGGCAAGACCACCTTGGCGCGCCTCATGGCCGACGGCTTCGATGCCCAGTTCATCGCCATTTCCGCAGTCCTGGGCGGCGTCAAGGACATCCGCGACGCCGTCACGGTGGCCCAGGTGGCGCAGGGGCAGGGCCGTCGCACCATCCTGTTCGTCGACGAGGTGCACCGTTTCAACAAGGCGCAGCAGGACGCGTTCCTGCCCTACGTCGAAAGCGGGCTGTTCACCTTCATCGGCGCCACCACCGAGAACCCCTCGTTCGAGGTCAATTCGGCGCTGCTGTCGCGCGCCCGCGTTTATGTGTTGCAGTCGCTCACGCCTGAAGAGCTGCAGCAATTGGTCGACCGCGCCATTACCGCGTTCAACGAAGGCCACGACGAGGGCGCCCGCATCCACGTCGACGCCGACGCGCGTGAGCAACTGGCGGCCTGGGCCGACGGCGACGCGCGCCGCCTGATCAGCGCGGTCGAGGTGGTGGCCGAATCGGCGCAGGCGGCTGGCCGCGACACGGTCGACGCGGCCTGGCTGGAGATCTCGCTGTCGCAGAACCTGCGGCGCTTCGACAAGGGCGGCGACGCCTTCTACGACCAGATCAGCGCGCTGCACAAGTCGGTGCGCGGCTCCAATCCCGACGCCGCGCTGTACTGGTTCTGCCGCATGATCGACGGCGGCGCCGATCCCAAGTACCTGTCGCGCCGGCTGGTGCGCATGGCGGTCGAGGACATCGGCCTGGCCGACCCGCGCGCCACCGACCTGGCGGTCAACGGCGCCGACATCTACGAACGGCTGGGCTCGCCCGAAGGTGAGCTGGCGCTGGCCCAGGCGGTGGTCTACATGGCCTGCGCGGCCAAGTCCAACGCCGTCTACAACGCCTACAACCAGGCGCGCAAGTTCGCCGCCGAGCACGGCAGCGCGCCGGTGCCGAT
Source organism: Achromobacter sp. 46006 (assembly GCF_059761975.1). Lineage (NCBI taxonomy): Bacteria > Pseudomonadati > Pseudomonadota > Betaproteobacteria > Burkholderiales > Alcaligenaceae > Achromobacter > Achromobacter sp. 46006. The sequence continues at coordinate 19,048 of NZ_JCBANN010000060.1, read as the reverse complement.
CCACCTGCGCAACGCGCCCACCAAGTTGATGAAACAATTGGGCCATGGCAAGGCCTACCGCTATGCCCACGACGAGCCGCACGGCTACGCCGCGGACGAGCAATATTTCCCCGATGGGCTCAAGCCTTCCTTCTACCGGCCGACCGATCGCGGCCTGGAGGCTAAAATCCAGCAGAAGTTGGCATTCCTGCGCGAGCTGGACGCGCAGGAACGCGCCAAGAAACGGTAACGGGCCACGCCCGTTGCTTCCCGCAATCTCACCGACATCACCATGCTAGACCCGATACTGCTGCGCAAAGACCTGCAAACCGTCGTAGACCGCCTCAAGAGCCGTGGCGTGTCCTTCGACACGGAACGGTTCAACGAGCTGGAGTCTCGCCGCAAGGCGGTCCAGACCGAAACCGAATCCCTGCAAGCCCGCCGCAACGCGCTGGCCAAGCAGATCGGTCAGCTCAAGGCCAAGGGCGAGGACGCCAGCGCCGTCATGGCCGAATCGCAGGCCGTGCCCGAGCGCCTGAAGCAACTGGAAGAAGAGCTGGCCGCCCTGCAGCAGCCGCTCAACGAACTGCTCATGTCGGTGCCGAATCTGCCGCACGCCAGCGTGCCGCTGGGCGAGTCCGCCGACGACAACGTCGAAGTGCGCCGCTGGCTGCCCGCCGCGCCCGGCGCCGATGGCAACCCGCCGGCGCTGCCGTTCGAGGCGCGCGACCACGTCGCCCTGGGCGAACCGCTGGGCCTGGACTTCGACATGGCCGCCAAGCTGTCGGGCGCGCGCTTCTCGTTCATGCGCGGCCCCATCGCCCGCCTGCATCGCGCGCTGTCGCAGTTCATGCTCGACCTGCAGACCGGCACGCACGGCTACACTGAGTGCTACACCCCGTACATCGTCAACGCCTCGACGCTGTACGGCACCGGCCAGTTGCCCAAGTTCAAGGACGACATGTTCGCCGTGTCCAAGGGCGGCGGCGACGACGATCCCAAGGTCGACGAGCACGGCAAGCCGTTCGTGCGCGAAGACCAGTACCTGATCTCCACCTCGGAAATCACCCTGACCAGCGTGGCGCGCGACACCATCCAGGCCGCCGCCGACCTGCCGCTCAAGCTCACCGCCCACACGCCGTGCTTCCGTTCCGAAGCCGGCAGCGGCGGCCGCGACACGCGCGGCATGATCCGCCAGCACCAGTTCGACAAGGTCGAAATGGTGCAGATCACGCAGCCCGACCAATCCTACGAGGCGCTGGAGGACATGGTCGGCCACGCCGAGCGCGTGCTGCAGTTGCTGGGGCTGCCGTACCGCGTGATGCTGCTGTGCACCGGTGACATGGGTTTCGGCTCGGCCAAGACCTACGACCTGGAAGTCTGGCTGCCGGCGCAGAACACCTGGCGCGAGATTTCGTCGGTGTCCAACTGCGAAACCTTCCAGGCCCGCCGCATGCAGGCGCGTTTCCGCAATGCCCAGGGCAAGCCGGAATACGTGCACACGCTGAACGGTTCCGGCCTGGCCGTGGGCCGCGCGCTGGTGGCGGTGCTGGAAAACCACCAGCAGGCCGACGGCAGCATCCTGGTACCCGAGGCGCTGCAGTCCTACATGGGCGGCCTGACGGTCTTGAAGCCCTGACGCCAAGCGTCGATCGCAATGAAAAATGGAGCCCGCGGGCTCCATTTTTCATTGACCGTCCGGGGCTGGGCATGCCGCTTGCCGATTGCGCAAGTCCGCCGCATGGAGGATGGGGCGGCACGTCCGGCTTATTTATGATCGAGACATAATTCTGTCGTCTACGGGCGTTATCTTGACGACACGAGTGCTTGATTTTGATGTGAGCAATTGTGTATTTTCAATAAAAGGGCCGGATAGTTCGGCACAATACACCTGCGTTCTACACGCTTCATTCACTTATATAACAAGGAGTTGTCCATGACTTCAAGAATGATTGGAGATTTTCGTGTGAGATGCTCTGTGGCTCAGGACGACGAACAGGGCTACCGCGTGCAGATATGGACCCGCCGTGTCGGCGGAACCGCACCGGAAAAATGCTGGACCGTGCCGGGACAGGCACCGTTCACCAGCTTGCACGAAGCGGAACAGGAAAGCCGTCAATTGTTTGAAGAAATAAATGGTGTTCGTTTCAATGGTGAACCGGAGTTTGCCCATGCGTCCGCATAATGGCTGGTGGCGGGCCTCGAGCGCTCCCCGCCGCTGGATCGACCTGATCCAGGAATCGTCGCGTTGGGCTGCGGGTAAACCCGTCCCGGCGCAGCAACAAACGCCCGCCGTCGGGGCGGGCAAGTCTGTTCAGGGCCCCGCGGCCTGATCCGTTTCCGTGGGGCACCGGAACTTGCCCCGCAGAAAAAAGGCCACTCCCAGGAGTGGCCTTCGTGTATTCGAGGGGCCGGCGCATCGCGCCGGCGCGGCTCAGCGGTGCCAGCCGCCACGGCCGTGGTGGTACCCCCGGTCGGGGCCGCGCCAATGGCCTCGGTCGCCCCAATACCCGCCGCCGCGGATATACACCGGCGCCGGGTACACCACTGGCGGAGCCACGTAGACAGGCGCCGGCCGGTAGTAGACCGGGGGTGGGGGGGCATAGACCGGGGCTGGAGCCACATAGACGGGGGCGGGCGGCGCATAGACCGGCGCCGGGTACACCACCCCGGGCAGGCCGATGGAGATGCCGACATCCACCCGGGCCAGCGCGACGCTCGACAGCAGCAGACCCGCCACACCCGTTCCTGCGATTAGCCATTTTTTCATTTTGCACCTGCCTGCCGCGTGACGCGGCCAAGTTGAGTATTCGTTGAGGCCATTTTCGGTCTTTTTGGCGGGGCAGGAGTAAGCGGGGGCAGTCCAATAGCGACAATCCGCAACGGCCGCGCCGGCCAGCGTCGATGCCATGCTGCGGCGCCACAATCTGATTCCACCCTGGCATCGCCTCTGCTGAAATCGACTGAAATAGCGTGGGGGGAGATGACGCGGGGTGGCGGGATTACAAATAGTCACCATCCCGCAGCGCGATTTCTCCGCCTGCAACACCGGTACGCCTGCGCCAGGAGCCAGGCGGGGGAAGGCCAGGGGGCCGCGCGCCGTGTGGCTATGCTTCGTCCGGCTGCTTGCAGCGGAATTCGACCACCCATACCCAAGGGTTCGCGGCCCACGCGTGCGCGCCGTAGCGTTCGCACCAAGTCACGGCAAAAGCGGTTTGCAATGGGACGCCGGGCAGAAGCGCGCGAGCGTGATAAAGCGCCTGTGTGCCTTCGGCGCGGGCGTCGGCTTCGGACAGCTTTTGCAGCCGCTGGATGCGTACCCCCACAATGACCGCCGTGGTGAAGGGCTGGCCGGTTTCGTCCTCGAGCACGATGCTTTCACCCGATCTCCCGTATGGGCAACTGACCCAGGGAGAGGTCTTGCGCAATTCGCCTGTCCCGTCCTGTGCCGGTCCCATGGCAACCCATTTGCCGGAATCGGCCGCGTCGGCGTACCAGGCGGTCGTCGGCTTGGTGGGCTGAGGTTTGACGATGCGCCGGGTCTGCACTTTGTAGCCATCCAGGATGGCTTGCTTGAGCGGCTCGCTGAATTGGAGTGCCTGCCTTTTCATAGCGGTGTTTTCCCCTCACGTTCGACGCTTGCATTCCCTATGGTGTTGCAGCCGGGGCGACGCGTGCCAACGTATGGCGGGCTCTGGAAGCTCGCATGAAACAGTATGACGCGTCACTCTCGTCATGTCAGGCGAAGGGGGGGGAGTGTGTCTTTTTGAATACGGCGCGGGGTTGTTTGTATACTCGAAATATGAATACTGACCTGCACGATCTCAAGCCCGGTTACTACTGGTACACCATGGCCAATGACCCGCTGGCCGTCATCCATATCCACGACGATGGCGGCGCCACGCTGATGGGCACCGACTATCGCCTGAGCGCCGAAGGCGTGGCGGACATGCTCCGCCAGGGCCAGCGTTTCTTCTGGATCGAACCGCCGCAGCAAGCCTGATCTGGCGCCGCCGGGCGGCGTGAGACGCTGCCGGCCCGAGCCCGAGGATGCCCCATGACCGACCTGTTGCTGAACGACGTGCGCCTGCCCGACGGCACGGCGGCCGACGTGCTGATCTCCCGTGGCCGTATCGAATGCATCGGTCCCGGCCTGTCCGCGCCCGCCGACGTGGCGCGCGAGCCTGGTGGGGGGGCGCTGCTGTTGCCTGGCCTGGTGGAAGGGCATACCCATCTTGACAAAACCACTTGGGGTTCCCCCTGGTACGTGAACCAGGTGGGCCCGGCGCTGACCGACCGCATCGATAACGAGCGTGCCTGGCGCGCCGCCAGCGGCCATGACGCGGCCAGCCATTCGCGGGCGCTGGCGCTGGCCTTCCTGCGCGAAGGCGCGACGCGCATTCGCAGCCATGTCGACGTCGATACCGAGGCCGGCCTGCGCCACCTCGAAGGCGTGCACCGCACGCGCGATGCCCTGGCCGGTCTGGTCGAGATCCAGACCGTGGCGTTTCCGCAGTCAGGCCTGCTGGTCCGGCCGGGCACGGCCGCGCTGCTGGACCAGGCGCTGGCGCAAGGCGCGGATGTGCTGGGCGGGCTCGATCCCTGCGCCATCGATCGGGATCCGGCGCAATCGCTGGACCTGCTGTTCGGTCTGGCCGACAAGCACGGCAAGCCCATCGATATCCATTTGCACGAGCCGGGCGAACTGGGCGCGTTTTCGCTCGACCTGATCCTGGATCGGGTACGGGCGTTGGACATGCGCGGCCGTGTGGTCGTCAGCCACGCCTTCTGCCTGGGAGGCGTGGATGCCAAGCGGCTGGATGGCCTGCTCCAGCGCCTGGCCGCGCTGGACGTGGCGCTGCTGACCACCGCGCCTCCGTCGCGGCCGGTGCCGCCGCTGCGCGCCTGCCGCGAGGCGGGGGTGACCCTGTTCGGCGGCAACGACGGTATTCGCGATACCTGGACGCCGTACGGCAGTCCCGACATGCTGGCGCGCGCCATGATGATCGGCCTGCGCAACGACTTGCGGCGTGATGATGAAATCGGCTGGGTGTTCGACTGTGTCACGACCTCCGCGGCCCATGCCTGTGGCTTCGCGGATTATGGGCTGGTGCCCGGTGCCCGCGCCGATCTGGTGCTGGTGGCGGCCAGTGGCGTGGCCGAGGCCGTGGCGCAGCGCGCGCCGCGTCGTCTGGTGATCTCGGGCGGCAAGCGGGTGGCGCGCGACGGCCGCCTGCTGGGCGACCTGGCCGGGCAAGCGGCACAGGGGCGCTAGGCGGAGCGACCCGGGTCGACCCGTGGCGCTGCCCTCAGGGCGCCGCGGCCTCGCTTTCCGCCAGCGCCACGAACACCCGCATCAACTCCGAGCGCACGCCCGTGCGTGGCCAGATCGCGCCCACGGTGCGTACCGGGCAGGGCGCCGGCAGCGGCCAGCGCCTGACCGGCGCCGAGACCCCGGTGGTGGCCCAGTCGGGCAGCAGCGCGACCCCCAGTCCTTCCGAAACCAGTTTGGCAATCGAATCGATGCCGTCCAGCTCGAAGCGCACGTGCGGCCGCAGGTCGCGGGCGCGCAGGTAATCATCGGCCATGCGGCCCCCCACCACGCTGCGATCGTAGCGGATGTAGGGTTCGCGCGTGATCACCGCGAGCGGGTCGCGCACCGCCATGTCGGCCGGTGTCACCAGTACCAGCGGCTCGCGCCGCAGGTCGCGCCAGGCGCAGGACTTGGGAATCGCGAACAGCGGGTGTACCAGCAGCGCGCCGTCCAGCTCTCCCGCCAGCACCTTGCCGTAGAGCAGGGTGGTGGGCGCCGGCTCGATATAGATCTCGATGTGGGGATGGCGCGTGGCCCAGGCACGCAGCACCGGCGGCATGATGCCGGTGAGCGCGGTGGGCGTGGCCCCCAGGCGCAGCGGGCCGGCCGGCAGGTCGGACTCGGTGGCGGCCGAACGCAGGTCGCGCACGTCGCGCAGCAGGTGGCGGGCCCGTTCCAGGATGCGGGTGCCGGCGGCGGTGGGCTTGACCGTGCGGCCCGAGCGCGCGATCAGTGCGCTGCCCATGTCCGCCTCCAGGGCGCGCAGTCGCTGCTGCACGGTGGCCGGCGTCAATCCCTGGTGGCGCGCTGCCTGCGCGATGGAGCCCAGTTCCACCACGTGTACATAAGTCTGCAGGAATCTCGAATCCATGGCCAGGCACCCATAAAAGATGTTTTTTCCATATTCTAAATATGGTTCAACATAATTGTTTGTTTCTTTGAGGGCGGCAAGAATGCGTCTGAGCGTTGCGCCGGCGCAAGGCGCGCCGGCAGCGCAACCCGCAATATTCCCGTTATCAGGAGCCTGCCGTGCCCATTATTGAATCCATCGACGTTTGTGCCGCCGCGGTGCCCTTGGACAAGGTCACCTCGTTTTCGAACCGCACCGTTTCCACCCGCCACTACGGACTGGTGAAGGTCCGCAGCACCGATGGCGTCGAAGGCATCGGCTTCTGCTACGTTGGCAGCGCCGGTGGCGCGATCTTCGAGGCCGCGGTGCAGAGCCTGCTGGCGCCAGTGCTGCTGGGCAAGGACTCGCATGCGGTCGAGGGGCTGTGGCAGGCGATGTACCAGGAGGCCCTGCTGCAGGGACGCCAGGGCACCGTGATGCGCGCGATCAGCGCGCTCGACATTGCCCTCTGGGACCTGAATGCCAAGACCGCCGGCCTGCCGCTGCACAAGTTCCTCGGCGCGGTCGAACTGGAATCGGTGCCGGCCTACGCCAGCGGCGGCTACTACCTGGACGGCAAGACGCCGCAGCACCTGGGCGAGGAAATGGCCAGCTACGTCGCCAAGGGCTTTGGCGCCGTCAAGATGAAGACCGGCCGTCTGTCGCCGCGCGAGGAAGAGGCACGCCTGAAGGCGGCGCGCGAGGCCATCGGCCCCGACGTGGAACTGATGATGGACTGCAACAACGCCTGGCAGGACGTGACCCAGGCCATGCAGTACATCCGCCGCTTCGAGCAATACGAGCCGTACTTCATCGAGGAGCCGTTCGGCCCCGATGACATCGACAGCCATGCCAAGCTGGCGCGCCTGACGCACCTGCCCATCGCCACCGCCGAGATCGGCTATGGCCGCTGGTATCACAAGGAATTGCTGGACAAGGGCGCGGCCGGCATCCTGCAGACCGACGCCGCGGTGTGCGGCGGCATCACCGAGTGGAAACGCATCGCCGCCACCGCCGCCAGCTATGGCGTGGTGGTCTGCCCGCACTGGTTCCACGATGTGCATGCGCCGCTGGTGGCCGCCACGCCCAATGCGCGCTACGTCGAATTTTTCTGGGACGACCAGGTCCTGAATTTCCGCAAGCTGGTGGATCGCCAACTGACTCACAAGCAGGGCCGAGTGGTGCTGCACCAGGAGCCGGGGTTGGGATTCGGTTTCGATGAACGCATGGTCGAGCGCTACGGCAAGTGGACCCGCGTCGGCCGCTGACAGGAGAGTCTTCATGAGCACCCCCGCCGCTGACCGGCCGCAAGGCGTCTATTCGCCGGTCCTCACGCCTTTCAACGCGGATCTGTCGCCCAGCGTGCCGCGCTTCGTCGGGCATTGCCGCGCCTTGCTGGAGCAGGGCGCGGGCCTGGCGATCTTCGGCACCAACTCCGAGGCCAATTCGCTCAGCCTGGCGGAAAGGCGCCAGTTGCTGGACGCATTGCTGGAGGCCGGTCTGCCGGCCGCGCGCATGATGCCGGGCACCGGCGCCTGCGCGCTGCCGGACGCGGTGGAACTGACCCGCCATGCCGTCAGCGCGGGCTGCGGCGGGGTGCTCATGTTGCCGCCCTTCTATTACAAGGGCGTCAGCGACGAAGGGTTGTTCCGCGCCTTCGCCCACGTGGTCGAGCGCGTGGCCGACGATCGCCTGCGCATCTACCTGTATCACATCCCGCCGGTCTCGGGCGTGCCGATCAGCCTGGGCCTGATCGAGCGGCTGCTGGGCGAGTTTCCCGGCATCGTCGCCGGCATCAAGGACAGCTCCGGCGATTGGGACAACACCGCGGCCATGCTGCGCGATTTCCAGCCGCGCGGTTTCGACGTGTTTGCCGGCACCGAAACGGTGTTGCTGGAAACGATGCGGGCGGGCGGCGCGGGCTGCATCACGGCGACCGGCAATGTCAACGCCGCGCCCATCGTCGCCTTGTACCGTTCCTGGCGCGAAGCCGGCGCCGAGCAACGGCAGCGTGCCTTGAACGAAACCCGCGCTGTCTTCCAGTCGTATCCGATGATTCCGGCCATGAAGGCCGCGATTGCGCGGTGGCGCAACGATCCGGTCTGGGCCACGGTGCGGCCGCCGCTGGTGGAATTGAACGCCGCGCAGGCGGCGCAACTGGCCCAACGGCTGGCGGCGCCCGAGGCCTGAACCGCATCGCGGGACCCCGCGGCTACCGGGTGGCGGGCGCGGCAGGTTTTTACCAACAGTCACCGGGCATGAACCCGGTGCGCGAGGAGACAGATATGCAACGCAGGGATTTCATGGCCGGCGCCGCGGCGCTGGGGGCGGCGCTTGTGCTGCCATCGGCCCGGGCGCAGGGTTTGCCGGCAGGGCCGGTCAAGATCGTGGTCGGCTTTCCGGCGGGCGGCGGCACGGATGTGCTGGCGCGGCTGCTGGGACAGAAGCTGGGCGTGCTGTGGAATCTGCCTGTCATCGTCGAGAACCGCGCCGGCGCGGCCGGCATCATCGCGGCCGAACAGGTGGCGCGCCAGCCGGGGGACGGCAACACCCTGCTGATGGCCCACATCAACAGCCACGGCATCGCGCCGGGACTGCATCCCAAACTGGCGTACTCGGCCGAGCGGGATTTCTCGCCCATCGCGCTGGTGGGCAAGACGCCGACACTGTTGATCGGCGGCACTGAGCAACCGGCCAAGACCCTGCCAGATCTGGTGGCGCTGTGCCGCGCGCAGCCGGGCAAGATCATCTTCGGGTCGGCCGGCAGCGGCTCGGCGCAACATCTGGCGCTGGAGATATTCAAGGCGCGCGCCGGCATCGATGTGCTGCACGTACCCTACAAGGGCTCGGCGCCGCTGATGAACGACCTGCTGGGCGGCCACGTGCAGTACTGCTTCGAGGGCATGACCACGGCCACCCCCCTGATCCGCGCCGGCAAGGTGCTGGCGTTGGCGCAGACGCTGCGGCAGCGCTCCCCCAGCCATCCCGAGGTGCCGACGGTGGCCGAGCAAGGTTATCCGCGCTTCGAGGCCAGCATCTGGTTCGGCATGGTCGGCCCGGCCAGGATGCCGGCCGACATGGTCGCGCGCATGAACCAGGACATCGATCGGGTGCTGGCCATGGCCGACGTGAGGGAGAAGCTGGCGCAGGTGGGCGCGGAAGATGGCGGCGGCAGCGCGCAGCGCTTCGCCGACTTCATGCGCGACGAACAGCGTAAGTATGCCAAGACCATCCAGGATGCCGGCATCGTTGCGCAAGGGTGACGGCCGATCGCCAAGAAGCGGCGGCGGGGCTGGCCGCTGATTTCTGGCTGCCGAACCGCCTGCTTTCCGCCCCATCTGCTTTTGCTCCACCCGCGTTCACCCGATTCATGGGGCCGGACAAAGAAAAAGGCCAATCCCGAAGGATTGGCCTTTTTTTCGAATACTGGCGGAGAGGGTGGGATTCGAACCCACGGTACGGGGATACCGTACGCCTGATTTCGAGTCAGGTACATTCGACCACTCTGCCACCTCTCCGTGGCTGGATTCCGTAACGGCGAAATTCCTGGTTCGACACCGGCAGGTTTTGGCCTGTCGGGGTATTCCCGGGTTTCCCGCAATCAGATTCCTGGTCGGAAGAATCTGCGTTGTCGGAGCAGCGAAGCCCGCAATTCTACAGCAAAAAAAAGTTTTGTGTAAAGCCCCCCGATGTCGGACGCTACAGTGGGTTTCATCGGCTTCCCAGGTGGGCATTCCTTGCCCAGAATCAGACTGTTCCGATCTGCCCGATCCGCGCTGATGAACCTGATCCTGATCCTGTTGCTGGCCGCCGTGTTGTGCGTGCCCTTGACCCAGCGGCTGGGCCTGGGCGCCATCCCGGGCTACCTGCTGGCCGGCGTACTGGTGGGGCCCTCGGGCCTGAGGCTGGTGACGGACGTGGGCGACATGGTCAATGTGTCGCAGTGGGGCGTGGTGATGATGCTGTTCATCATCGGCCTGGAGCTGGCTCCCAAGCGCCTGTGGGCGATGCGCCACGAGGTGTTCACGCTGGGGGCTGCGCAGATGCTGGCCTGCGGCCTGCTGTTGGGGGTAGTGTTCGGGGCCGCCTTGCGCCACATGGCGGGGATGGCGTGGCAGGCGGCCGTGCTGTGCGGCCTGTCGCTGGCGCTGTCGTCGACGGCGGTAGCCTTGCGGTTGCTGGAGGAGCGCGGCCTGACGCGCACGCCGATGGGCCGTTCGGCGCTGGGGGTGTTGCTGTTCCAGGATATGGCGGCGATCCCGATGCTGGTGGCGGCGGGACTGCTGGGCGCGGGCGGCACCTCGGCCCCCTCTTTCAAGGAGGCGCTGATTGCAGTGGTGGTGGTGGCCGCGGCCTATCGGCTGCGTCTGCTGGGCTGGGCCGCCAGGGCGCAGTTGAAAGAGCTGTTCACGGCGGCGGCATTGCTGCTGGTGGTGGGCACGGCGCAACTGTTCGACTATGCGGGGCTGTCGGCCGGCCTGGGGGGCTTCCTGGTCGGGGTGTTGATGGCCGAATCGCGCTACCGCCACGATCTGGAAAACGCCATCGAGCCATTCAAAGGCCTGTTGCTGGGCCTGTTCTTCGTGGCGATCGGCATGTCCATGAACCTGCACGTGGTCGCGGAGCACTGGAAGTTCATCGGGGCGGGGGTGATCGCGCTGCTGGCGGTCAAGGCGCTGGTGCTGTATGGTTTCGCGCGCTTTCTGGGTTTGCCGCGCTACCACCGCCTGCTGTTCGCCATGGTGCTGGCACAGGGGGGCGAATTCAGTTTCGCGATCTTCAACGAAGCCTGGGACAACCACCTGGTGGATCTCGGGCAGCGTGATGTGCTGGCCGTGGTGGTGGCGGTGTCGATGGGGGTGGTGCCCATCCTGATCAAGCTGCTCGAACGTATCCCGGAACGCCTGGGCGGTATGGCGGACCTGCCGGAGGCCGAGCCGCCCGCCGGGAGCGCGGCATGGGATCAGGCTGATTCTGCATCGCCCGCGCAGCCGGCGTCGCGACCGGGGGCGCCGCCGCGCGCTTGACCCCGCGCCGCGTGGGGGCATGGCATGATGGACGCCTTGCCGGGCGGCTACACTTGACGCAGTTTTTCAGTCCGTGTTTCGCCCACGGCGCCGGACGGCGTGAGCCGCCCGCCCTTCGCGCCCCGCCACAGGAGAACATCCATGCTCAAAGGAAAAGTCGCAGTCGTCACCGGATCCACCAGCGGGATCGGCCTGGGAATCGCCACCGCGCTGGCCGCGCAGGGGGCCGATATCGTCCTGAACGGCTTCGGCGACGCCGCCGAGATCGAAAAGGTGCGCGCCGGCCTGGCTGCCCAGCATGGCGTCAGGGTGCTGTACGACGGGGCCGACCTGTCCAAGGGCGAGGCCGTGCGCGGCCTGGTCGCCAACGCGGTGCGCCAGATGGGCCGCATCGACATCCTGGTCAACAACGCCGGCATCCAGCACACCGCCCTGATCGAGGACTTTCCCACCGAGAAATGGGATGCCATCCTGGCGCTGAACCTGTCGGCCGTGTTCCATGGCACCGCCGCCGCGCTGCCGCACATGAAGAAGCAGGGCTTCGGCCGCATCATCAACATCGCCTCGGCCCACGGCCTGGTGGCCTCGGCCAACAAGTCGGCCTACGTCGCCGCCAAGCACGGGGTGGTGGGCTTCACCAAGGTGACCGCGCTGGAAACCGCCGGCCAGGGCATCACCGCCAACGCCATCTGCCCGGGCTGGGTGCGCACTCCGCTGGTCGAAAAACAGATCTCGGCGCTGGCCGAAAAGAACGGCGTCGACCAGGAAACCGCCGCGCGCGAACTGCTCGGCGAAAAGCAGCCGTCGCTGCAGTTCGTCACGCCCGAGCAACTGGGCGGCACGGCCGTGTTCCTGGCCTCCGATGCCGCCGCGCAAATCACCGGCACCACCGTCTCCGTCGATGGCGGCTGGACGGCGCGCTGATCAAAGGAATCTCCGAATGCTATTTCTGCTTTCCCCCGCCAAGAAGCTGGACTACGACTCGCCGGTGCACGTCGAGGCGCACACCCAGCCGTTGTTCGTGGACCAGGCCGCCGGCCTCATCAAGGTCCTCAAGACCAAGAGCGCGGAGGACATTGCCGCGCTGATGAGCCTGAGCCCGGCGCTGTCCGAGCTCAATGTGCAGCGCTATGCGCATTGGAAGCGCACCTTCACGCAGGCCAATTCACGCCAGGCCGTGCTGGCCTTCAATGGCGACGTGTACGAAGGCCTGGATGCCTCGACCCTGTCGGCCAGGCAGCTCGACTGGGCGCAGGAGCACGTGGCCATCCTCAGTGGCCTGTACGGCGTGCTGCGGCCGCTCGACCTGATGCAGCCGTACCGCCTGGAAATGGGCACGCGCCTGGAGACCCCCAAGGGCAAGAACCTGTATGAATACTGGGGCAGCGGCATCGCCGAGTACCTGAACGAGCGCCAGGCGGGCCAGAAGGCGCCGGTCATCGTCAACCTCGCGTCCGAAGAGTATTTCAAGTCGGTCGACCTGAAGGCGCTCAAAGCGCGCGTGGTGCAGTGCGTGTTCCAGGATTGGAAGAACGGCGCCTGGAAGATCATCAGCTTCCACGCCAAGCGCGCGCGCGGCCTGATGGCGCGCTACGCCATCCTGCACAAGGTATCCAAGCCCGAAGGCCTGCACGGCTTCGACCTGGAAGGCTACAAGTACGACGCCTCGGCCTCGACCGAGGACAAGCTGGTGTTCCGCCGCAAGCTCTGAGCCGAGCGCGGGCGCCATGCAAAGGCCGGCCTTGAAAAGGGCCGGCCTTTTTATGTGCGAAAGGCGCAGGCGTTTCAGGCCGGCGCCGTCACCGGCGGCGCGTGCAGCGGATCCGCCAGCGCCTGCAGTTCCTGCCGGATCATGTGGGATGCCTTCAGCATCTGCTTGATCGGATATGCCAGCGCCGCCTGCTCGCCCGCGGTGTCGAACTGGGTCGGCAGGTCGGCGGGGGCCTGGGCGCGGTTCTGGTCCAGCAGCTCCACCATGCCGGCCAGCGCCCGGTGCACCGCCTGCGGCGTGGCCGGCAGCGCGGCCAGGATGGGGATGGCCGCGGTGATCTGCGAGGCCAGCACGTGGTTCTGGATCAGCAGGTTGTTCAGCTCGGGCACGCTGACCTGGTGCGATTTGGGCTCGCTCATCATGCGGTAGAAGGCCTCGGCGAAATTGCTGAAGGCGATGTGCACGTTCTTGCGCGCCAGGCGCCAGGCCAGGTCGGCGTCGGTGACGGCCGGCGTGGCGTCGGCGGCCGCGCCCACCGGCGCGCCATGCGTCTGCATCGCTTCGACGTAGCGCATGCCGGCGATCAGGTATTCGCGATTGGCGCGCGTGGCGGCGGCCGCGAGCGGCTTGAGGTAGCGCGCCTCCCACCACGGCAGGATGTAGCTGCACACCAGCGCCAGCGCGCAGCCGATCAGGGTGTCGATGGCGCGTTCGCCGATCACCGACATCGACACCGTGCCGGGCGAGACGAAGTGGAATACCAGCACCACGAACAGCGTGTTGAAGATGGCGCTGGCCATGTAGTTGAGCTGCACCATGCTGTTACCCATGATGCAGGCGCCCAGCAGCACCGCGAACAGGATGCCGGGCCGGTCGGTGACGTTGAACAGCAGCAGGGCGCAGATGCAGCCGATCAGCGTGCCCATCAGGCGCCAGCCGTTGCGCTGGCGGGTCAGCGCGAAGCCCGGCTTCATGATGATGACGATGGTCAGCATGATCCAGTAGTTGTGCGCCGAGAAGGCTGGCGACAGCCATTGGCTGGCCAGCGTCATGGCGATGGCGGCGGCGGCCGTCACCCGCAGCGCGTAGCGAAAGTGCGGCGAGTCCAGGCGCAGGTTGCTGGTGAGCAGGCCGAAGCGAAATTCCTGGCGCGAGATGAAACGGGTCAGCGACTTGTTGATGCGCAGCACGTCGGTGGGCTTGGCGTGCGGCGAGGCGGCGGTGTGATCGGCCAGGCGGTCGACGATGCGGGCCGAGTTGCGCAGCCGCCGCAGCACTTGCACGATCAGCGCCAGCATCTCGGGTTCGCGCTCGCCCAGCCCCTGCTGCTTGAGCTGCTCGATCTCGTACTCGATGGCGCGCAGTTCGGCCTTGGCGCTGCTGCGGTACTGCACTTTGCGGCCACGCGACACGTCCAGCGCGATGCGGTTCAGCTCCAGCGACATCTTCACCAGCGCATCGCGCATGAACATCAGGCAGTCGTTGCCGGCCAGCGTGCGCCGCAGCGCGGCATAGTCGGTGTGGGTGGCCACCAGCGTGTCCAGCAACTGCAGCATGTCGACGAACATGTTCCAGATCATCACGCGCTGGCGGTCGCCCAGGCCCTTGCCGCGCGGCAGGGCGCGCAGCACCATGTCGCGCGCCGCCTGGTGCTTTTCGGTCATGATCGACTGGCGCTGGATCAGGGTGCGGTAGGCCTCGTCGAGGTCGGCGGTCTCATCGTAGAAGGTGGCGCGCGCGGCTACGTAGTCGGCGGTGGCGAACAGCGCCACCGACATCGCCTGCTGTTCCTCGCGCAGCCAGAACAGGCGCGAGAATCCCAGACTGAACGCCACGTAGAACAGCGCCCCGCCCAGCGTCGCGGCGGCGTGCGCCAGGACTTCATGGGGTTGCAGGGGCGAATGCATGGTCAGCGTCATCAGCAGCAGCCCGGCAAAGCCGATCAGGCCGCCGCGCTTGCCGAACACCGTGAACATGGAATAGACGAAGCACTGGGCAATGACGACCAGCCAGATCATCACAGGGTGGGTCGAGGCCAGGCCCGTGATGATGACGGTGAGTGTGCCCAGCGCCGCGCCGCCCAGCATCTCGTTGGTGCGATGGCGTTGCGGGCCGCCGGGCTGGTCGATGATGGCCAGGCACTGCGCGCCAAAGGTGGCCACCAGGCCGGTGGTGTAGTTGCCGAACAGTCCGCCCAGCACCAGCACCGGCAGCAGCATGCCCACGCCCTGGCGCACGCCGCCGAA
This sequence comes from Achromobacter sp. 46006, assembly GCF_059761975.1. Classification (NCBI taxonomy): domain Bacteria; kingdom Pseudomonadati; phylum Pseudomonadota; class Betaproteobacteria; order Burkholderiales; family Alcaligenaceae; genus Achromobacter; species Achromobacter sp. 46006. Next base: position 3,882 of record NZ_JCBANN010000060.1, on the reverse strand, counting down.
GAAGTAATGGCTATAGAGGAAACGGCGAATGCTGGCAATGCGCAGATCCATGGGCGCTGGACTCGAATCCGGGTAACGCGTCAAGTATAGAGAGGCCGGCTGCGTTTTAGGGGCCGGATGGTTACCGAACTTTCCCGGATGCGCCGGCGCGACTTCCGTGCAACGTCCGCGAAACCTCGATTTGCTACCTTTGCCGCAACGCGGTAAATTGCTCCACTTGCGCCGGTCTGCCTATCCGAAACCGGCGCGATGAGGCGGATGGCCAGGGTCACCTCCCAGCCATCTTGCAGCAGACCTATTTGCCGTTGGCCGCGCCACAAGCGTGTGTTGCCAAGGCTTCCATTTCGACCTCCAGCGTCCCCCAGGGGCGTTTGCACTGCGTTCTGTCGAACGTATGCCGGGTCGGCAGGGTGTCCGGGTGGCGTGGCTCCGTGAGCCGCTAAGCGCCGGATCATGTTGCCGTAGCCGGCATGGGTTCAGTTGCCGCCGTATCCGGGCGCGCAGCAGTCAGGGTTGCAGGGCCGGTTTTGAAAGGAATGACAACATGGAAATGAATGGCGCCGATATCGTCGTGCGCTGCCTGGCCGATGAAGGCGTGGAACACGTTTTCGGCTACCCTGGCGGCGCGGTGCTCTACATCTACGACGCGATTTTCAAGCAGGACAAATTCCAGCATATCCTGGTTCGTCACGAGCAAGCCGCCGTGCACGCGGCCGATGCCTACTCGCGCTCGTCGCAGAAGGTCGGCGTCTGCATCGTGACCAGCGGTCCGGGCGTGACCAATGCCGTCACCGGCATCGCCACCGCCTACATGGACTCCATCCCCATGGTCATCATCAGCGGGCAGGTGCCCACTGCGGCCATTGGCGAGGACGCCTTCCAGGAATGCGACACCGTCGGCATCACTCGCCCCTGCGTCAAACACAACTTCCTGGTGCGTGACGTCAAGGACCTGGCCGAAACCATGCGCCGCGCGTTCTACATCGCGCGCACCGGCCGTCCCGGCCCGGTGCTGGTGGATATCCCCAAGGACATCACCGTCGCGCAGTGCAAGTACACCCCGCCCAAGGGCGAGATCTCGATGCGTTCCTACGCGCCCGTCAACAAGGGCCACCAGGGACAGATCAAGAAAGCCGTGCAGATGCTGCTGGCCGCCGAGCGGCCGATGATCTACACCGGCGGCGGGGTCATCCTGTCGAACGCCGCGCCCGAGCTGAACAAGCTCGTGTCGCAACTGGGCGCGCCCTGCACCAGCACCCTGATGGGCCTGGGCGGCTTCCCCGCCAGCAGCGGCCAGTTCGTCGGCATGCCCGGCATGCACGGCACCTACGAGGCCAACATGGCGATGCAGCACTGCGACGTGCTGCTGGCCATCGGCGCCCGTTTCGACGACCGCGTGATCGGCAACCCCAAGCACTTCGCCCAGAACGCCCGCAAGATCATCCATATCGATATCGACCCGTCGTCGATCTCCAAGCGCGTGCGCGTGGACGTCCCGATCGTCGGCAACGTCAAGGATGTGCTGGCCGACCTGAGCGCGCAGTACGAGGCCGCCTCGGCCGAGCACAAGCCGGCCTCCATCGCCAAGTGGTGGGAGCAGGTCGAGACCTGGCGCGGCAAGGAATGCCTGAAGTTCGCCAATTCGGACGAAGTCATCAAGCCGCAATTCGTGGTGGAGAAGCTCTGGGAAGTGACCGGCGGCGACGCCTTCGTCACCTCCGACGTGGGCCAGCACCAGATGTGGGCGGCGCAGTACTACAAGTTCGACAAGCCGCGCCGCTGGATCAATTCCGGCGGCCTGGGCACCATGGGCGTGGGCCTGCCCTACGCCATGGGCGTGCAGATGGCCAATCCGGGCCAGGACGTCGCCGTGATCACCGGCGAGGCCTCGATCCAGATGAACATCCAGGAACTGTCGACCTGCCACCAGTACCGCCTGACGCCCAAGATCGTCTGCCTGAACAACCGCTTCCTGGGCATGGTCCGGCAGTGGCAGCAGATCGATTACGGTTCGCGCTATTCCGAGTCGTACATGGATTCGCTGCCCGACTTCGTCAAGGTGGCCGAGGCCTACGGCCACGTGGGCCTGCGCATCGAGCGCCCGGCCGATGTCGAGCCGGCGCTGCGCGAAGCGTTCGGCAAGCACAAGGAGCGCCTGGTCTTCCTGGACTTCATCACCGACCGCACCGAAAACGTGTGGCCGATGGTCAAGGCCGGCCGCGGGCTGACCGAAATGCTGCTCGGCTCTGAAGACCTGTAAGGAGGCCACCATGAAGCACGTGATTTCCGTCCTCCTCGAAAACGAGCCCGGCGCGCTGTCGCGCGTGGTCGGCCTGTTCTCGGCGCGGGGCTACAACATCGAGACCCTGACCGTGGCGCCCACCGAAGACGCCACGCTGTCGCGCATGACCATCGTCACGACCGGCTCGGATGAAGTCATCGAGCAGATCACCAAGCACCTGAACCGCCTGGTGGACGTGGTCAAGGTCGTGGACCTGACCGAAGGCGCGCACATCGAGCGCGAGCTGATGCTCGTGAAGGTGCGCGCGGTCGGCAAGGAACGCGAGGAAATGAAGCGCATGGCGGATATTTTCCGCGGGCGCATCATCGATGTGACCGACAAGTCCTACACCATCGAATTGACCGGGGTGCAGGAAAAAGTACAGGCCTTCCTGGAAGCCCTGGACCGCAGTGCCATCCTGGAAACCGTGCGCACCGGCGTGTCCGGCATCGGCCGCGGTGAACGGATTCTGAAGATTTGACCGGCCTTCCAGGCCAAGCCGCACCCTACATACGAACCAACGAATAATCCAAGATATCTGGAGCACCCCATGAAAGTTTTCTACGACAAAGACTGCGATCTCTCCCTCATCAAAGGCAAGACCGTTGCCATCATCGGCTACGGCTCGCAAGGCCACGCCCACGCCCAGAACCTGAATGACTCGGGCGTGAAGGTCATCGTCGGCCTGCGCAAGGGCGGCGCTTCGTGGGACAAGGCCGCCAACGCCGGCCTGCAGGTCAAGGAAGTGGCGGAAGCCGTCAAGGCCGCCGACATCGTCATGATGCTGCTGCCCGACGAGAACATCGCCTCGGTCTACAACAAGGAAGTGCACGCCAACATCAAGGCGGGCGCCGCCCTGGCCTTCGCCCACGGCTTCAACGTCCACTATGGCCAGGTCGTGCCGCGTGAAGACATCGACGTCATCATGATCGCCCCGAAGGCCCCCGGCCACACGGTGCGCAACACCTACAAGCAGGGTGGCGGCGTGCCCCACCTGGTGGCCGTGTACCAGGACAAGTCGGGCGCCGCGCGCGATGTTGCCCTGTCGTATGCCAGCGCCAACGGCGGCGGCCGTGCCGGCATCATCGAGACCAACTTCCGTGAAGAAACCGAAACCGACCTGTTCGGTGAACAGGCCGTGCTGTGCGGCGGTACCGTCGAACTGATCAAGGCCGGTTTCGACACGCTGGTGGAAGCCGGCTACGCGCCCGAAATGGCGTACTTCGAGTGCCTGCACGAGCTGAAGCTGATCGTCGACCTGATCTACGAAGGCGGCATCGCCAACATGAACTACTCGATCTCGAACAACGCCGAGTTCGGCGAGTACGAAACCGGCCCGAAGATCGTCACCGACGAAACCCGCAAGGCCATGCGCCAGTGCCTGACGGACATCCAGACCGGCGAATACGCCAAGAAGTTCATCCTGGAAAACGCCGCCGGCGCCCCGACGCTGACCTCGCGCCGCCGCATCAACGCGGAATCGCAGATCGAAGTGGTGGGCGGCAAGCTGCGCGCCATGATGCCCTGGATCGCCGCCAACAAGCTGGTGGACAAGTCCAAGAACTGATTCCGGTTTTTGCGCGGGGCTTGCGCCCCGCGCG